>CATIQX010000074.1 GCA_949531795.1 Cryomorphaceae bacterium
ATTCCTCTGAGCATATAAATCTTCCTTATACCTAAACTCATTACTTACTGAATTATATTTATAATCCTTTCCTAATTCTTTATGATTTTTAGCAACATCCTCAATGGCATTCATAATGCAATGCATCTCTTCATCTGTCATGGTTGGGTGTATTGACATACGCACCCATCCTGGCTTAGAAGATAAATTACCTTCATTTATTTTTGTAGTAATATCACAGGATTGGTCAGATTGTACATTTAACAAGATGTGACCATAAGTTCCCGCACAAGAACACCCTCCCCTAACTTGTATTCCATATTTATCGTTCAATAATTGTACGGCCAAGTTAAAATGCAAATTATCAATATAGAAAGAATATACCCCTAAGCGCTCAGGGAAATTATCTGCTAATACATGTAAATTCTCTAATGATGAAAATTTACTCCAAATGATCTTATGTAATTCTTTTTCTCTGTCTAAAATATTTCTTACACCCATTTTATTTTTTAACTGAATAGCAAGTGCTGTTTTTATTGTTTGCAAAAATGCTGGAGTACCCCCATCTTCTCTTGCTTCAATATCATCAACATACTTATGCCCTCCCCATGGGTTTGTCCAATCCACAGTTCCTCCTCCTGGGTTGTCAGGTATATTATTTTTATATAATTCCTTTTTGAAAGCTAAAATTCCTGTTGAACCAGGGCCACCTAAAAATTTATGAGGAGAAAAGTAAATAGCATCTAACTGTTGCTTTGTATTTTTAGGATGCATATTAATATTAACATAAGGAGCCGAACAAGCAAAATCAACAAAACAAAGACCTCCATTATCATGCATTATTTCAGCAATCTCATAATAAGGGGTAAATACTCCCGTAACATTTGAGCAAGAAGTAATAGCTGCAATTTTCAGCTTTCTTTGCCTATATTTTTTCAATAAATCTTGGAGTGCTTCTAAGTCAATAGCTCCATCTTTTTTATAAGGTATTAATACTACTTCTGCAATAGTTTCTATCCATGTGGTTTGATTAGAATGATGTTCCATATGTGAAATGAAAACAATTGGACGATCTTTTAGATTAATTTCATGCCTATATTTTTCATGAATTTTTAATCCTAATATCCTTTGGAATTTATTAACTAGCATAGTCATTCCCGCTCCACCAGAAATAAGGACATCATTATCACTAGCACCAATATGGTCCTTGATAATATGTATAGCTTCTTGAAAAGCTAAACTCATTGTAGCACCTGTAGTTGAAGTTTCAGTGTGTGTATTAGCTACAAAAGGATAAACTTCTTGATTTAATTTTTCCTCTATTCCTTTATAAATTCTTCCACTTGCAGTCCAGTCAGCATAAATAATTTTCTTTTCACCAAAAGGAGACATAAAGACTTGTTCTCTACCCACGACTTGCTCTCTAAATTGGGAAAAATATTTTTCTAAACTCATAATTAAATTTATTCTTGAAACAAACTTACACCATTTTTATTTATTTCTAAGACAGAATTTGTTCCGAATCTTATGGACCTATTATCAGATAGATGTCCAGCAGGAAATCCAAAACAAATAGGGAAATCATAATCCTTAGTATGATCTAAAATTATTTGTTCAGCTGTTTTTCCAAAGGAAATAGAATTATCATGGATATCACTCATTCCCCCAACAATTAGTCCTTTTAATTTTCCCAACATTCCATTACGTTTTAAACTCATCATCATCCTATCAATATGATACAGATACTCATCTAAAT
>CATIQX010000075.1 GCA_949531795.1 Cryomorphaceae bacterium
AACTGGGAATACAGTACCATTATTTACAGATTCAGGATGGTTTTTATACCTATCAATAAGTGTAAGTGCGTGAGGAAATAGTGGAATATGAGTTTGTGTTCCTGTCTTTTGTCTATTTGTGAGCAGCCATTTCTTACCATTTACACCTCTTTTTATATCAACAGGAGTTAGATTTTTTACGTCAATAAAAGCCAAACCAGTAAGACAACAGAACACAAAAATATCCCTAACCTGTAATAAGCGTTTATTGGTAATCTCTTTATCCATCATAAGCTTTATCTCAAATTCATTAAGAAACTCCTTGTGTACTGCCTCATTTTTTATTTTATGACTAAGACAAGGGTTTTTATCTAACCAATCATTGGAAACTGCAAGGTTAACCACCTTATTAAAATGTGTGAGGTATTTATTGGTGCAATTTATACCAACACCTTGAATAGTTTTAAGGTAATGCTCAAAAGCAGTGATAGTGCCGAGCGATACTTGAATCAGGTGTAAATCATCAGACTTGTACTTATACTTGATAAATGCCTTTAGATGCTTTAGTGTTGTTTTGTATTTAGTGACAGTAGACTTTACATATCCCCTACCTATTAAAGTAGTAATGCTATCAATATGGTACTGGAATAAATCAAGTAATGTTTTCTTTTCTTTAGTTAAACCTAAGTATGAATTTTTAATAGCAACAGCAGATACAAATTTACCTCTTCTTATAAGTTGTTGATGGTGCTCATAGATTTGCGACTGTATAGTATCTAAGTAAATGTTGAGTATTCTAGTAACTTCATTTGTTCCTTTGGCTCTTGCTTTAGATTTATTCCATTTAAGTACATCTATACTTCTTTTAGCTGAGAAATCTGAACGCTTGCCATTTACTGTAACACGTACATAGATTGGAGTAGTTCCATTTTTCTTCTTTTTACTTGTCCTTAAGTAAAATAAAATTGAAAAAGTGTTTTTCATATTGAGTGTATTTAAAGTTAACCTATTAATTGCTTACAATTTACAAAATATTGTTTAAACAGACAATGAAAATGCTGACATATTATCAACATTTTCAGGACTTTACACTTAAATCGGGTCACCAAACTACAATACAAAAAGTGCACCTATTTAGGCACCTTTTATATATGATTTGATGGTGTTTTTTGGGATTTTCAGGCAACAAAAAACCCTATAAACACTTGGTTTACAGGGTTATTGTCAAAATTTGATATTAACTGAGCGGTCTGGACGGGACTCGAACCCGCGACCCCATGCGTGACAGGCATGTATTCTAACCAGCTGAACTACCAGACCGTACTTTATTAAAAAGTGCTGCAAATATAATTTGTTTTCATAAACCTCAAAGCATTTTTTGTCTTTTAAGTAAATAAGAATTTAAGACCTTATCAAAACCCTTATTTATATCAATTTCCACAAAATCAATTTTGTATTGCAAGCATTTTAATTTCAATTCTTTAAGATAATTTTCAGCTTGTTCTTTGTGCTTTTTCTGATATAAATTAGGACTTAATTTAATTTCTTCCCCAGTCTCTAAATCAACAAATTTGTAGGGTTTATTGTCAAATTCTAGGTCTTTTTCGGTGATTGGTTCATTCAAATAGAATAGAACTATCTCATGTTTGTTGTATTTTAAATGCTTGTACGCTTTAAACTGCTCTTCCAAAGTTTTAGTGGAATGAATAAAATCAGTAAATATCATTACCAAGGATCGCTTATGCAGCAATTCCGAAACCTGATGCAAAGCAACAGTTACTTTGGTTTGTTTTGCTGACTTAACAGCATCAACTTGTAACAACTTATCCAACTCATGATACAAGATTCTATGATGCCTTTGTGTCGTTCGGTTAGGCGTATGTACTTCTAACTTGTCAGCATAAATGCTAAGGCCAACAGCATCTCTTTGTTTTTTTAATAAATTCATCATTACTGCTGATGCATAAATAGCAAACAATAACTTATTTGGTTTTTCTAAACTAGGTGATTCAAGGTTAGGATAATACATGGATGATGAAGAGTCAATTACTAATTGACATCTTAGATTTGTTTCTTCCTCATATCGTTTAACAAAAAGCTTGTCCGTACGCCCATAAAGCTTCCAGTCGATATGCTTAGTACTCTCACCTGTATTATAGAGCCTATGCTCGGCAAACTCAACCGAAAATCCATGATAAGGGCTTTTGTGTAATCCCGTAACAAATCCTTCAACCACTTGCTTTGCAAATAGCTCCATGTTTGAGGGTAGGTTTATGTATTCTAGCTTTTTCATTCAACAAAAAAGGGCTATAAAAGCCCTTTTAAATTTAAAATTTTAAACTTACATATGAGATTCTAAAATCTCGACTAATTTTGATTTTGGCTGATTTCCAACTACTTTATCAACTACTTCTCCATTCTTAAATACTAATAAAGTTGGAATATTCCTAACACCATAAGTTACCGGAGTATCAGAATTTTCATCAACATTTACTTTTCCAATAAATGCTTTTCCATCCATCTCAGTATGTAATTCTTCAATAACAGGAGCAATTGCTCTACAAGGGCCACACCAAGTTGCCCAAAAATCAACCAATACAGGCTTATCTGAATCTAATACTAGTTCTTTAAAATTTGCGTCTGTGAATTCTAATGCCATTTTTTTTGTTTTTATTTAGGTTACAAATTTATAAATTATTTTATGATTTTATCTTTACTTTCAATTGATTTAATTCTCCTATTCTTTCTAAAAATTCTCTATCCAAATTCACCTTCATTTTTCGAGAAAGTAAGTCCACTTCATACTTGTTAAGATGATCCACCACATTAAAAATTAAAGAATGTTTTCCTTTATGTTCAGATACAATATGCACTACATCATTCACTAATTGCTCGCATATATCACCTATATCTACTTTTAACATAACATCCCTTACTTCCTTATCAATAAGATCAGAAAGTAAATCAATTGACGAGATTTTAAATTCCAAATCATCATTATAGAAACGCTTTTTTACTTTACCACTAAGGTGCAAAAGCCAGCCAGTAGTTAAGTAAGCCTTAAAGTTAATATAATCATCACTAAATAAATAGAAACTAAATGAATCGTGATAATCCTCAATATGCAAAACTCCAAAAGGCTTTCCTGTTTTTGTTTCTCTATGCTC
>CATIQX010000076.1 GCA_949531795.1 Cryomorphaceae bacterium
ATTATAAAAAGAGACAGCACAGCAAACTATTTGCAAATCAATAGAATGATAGGTAAAGGCTGGCTAAGTGAGTTTTGCTTAAAGCAAAGTGAACAGTTGAAAAAGAAAAATATCAAATCTCATAACGAAATTGATAAGGCCATTATTTACACGCAATACAAAGCATTTGTGACTACAAAAGATAATAACTTTAAGCTAAAGCTAGAAAATACTGAATTGAAGTATTTCAGTAACTTGTTAAAAGCAACTACCTGCCGTAATATTTGGGATAATGACATTTATTACTCAGTGCTAAGTGCAGAAGATGAATTTATACAAAGAGCAATAAAAGAGTTCTAAATCAGCTAATTCTAAAATACTAATTGCTATTTTTAATTATAATTAGTTAAAAATTTATATTAAATTTGCAGACATCAGACTAATAAAGCTTTTTTATGGACAAGAAAACTAAAATTTATATCTCAGGTCATAAAGGCATGGTGGGGTCCGCTGTATGGAGAGCTTTAGAAAAAAAAGGATATAACAATTTATTAGGCAAAACAAGTACTGAACTAGATTTAAGAAATCAACAAGAAGTTAAAGCGTTTTATACAACTGAAAAACCAGAGGTGGTTATTGATGCGGCAGCAAAAGTTGGTGGGATTCTAGCCAATAATAATTATCCCTATCCCTTTTTAATGGAGAACATGCAAATTCAGAACAACTTGATTGATGGTGCATTAAATGCAGGAATTGAGAAATTTATTTTCTTAGGAAGTTCATGTATCTATCCAAAATTGGCGCCACAGCCTTTAAAGGAGGAATATTTATTAACTGATTCTTTAGAGCCTACAAATGAATGGTACGCCCTTGCAAAAATAACAGGCGTAAAAACCTGTCAGGCAATTAGAAAGCAATTTAACAAAGATTATGTAAGTTTAATGCCGACAAACTTGTATGGGTTTTTTGATAATTTTGATTTAGAAACCTCTCATGTCTTACCAGCAATGCTGCGCAAGTTCCATGAAGCAAAATTAAATAATACTCATGTAAAATTATGGGGAAGCGGAACACCAATGCGAGAATTTCTATTTGTAGATGATATGGCAGAAGCAGTGGTGTATGCTTTAGAAAATGAATTGCCAGAATATTTGTACAATGTAGGATCAGGTAAAGACATTACTATAAAAGAATTGGCAGAAATCATACAGCAAGTAACAGGACATCAAGGTGGAATTATTTGGGATACTGAAAAGCCAGACGGAACACCAAGAAAATTGATGGATGTATCTAAAATGGCAGCATTAGGCTGGGAATACAAAACCGAATTAAAAGAAGGAGTTGAAAAAACATATTCTTGGTTTTTGGAGAATATAGAAAACATAAAAGAAGTTAAAATATAGATTGGTCCCTTAGGGATATTTATTAGAAATAAAATAATATGAAAGTAGCGTTAATTACAGGAATTACAGGGCAAGATGGATCATATTTAGCTGAACTATTGTTAGAAAAAGGATACATGGTGCACGGTATTAAAAGAAGATCATCTCTTTTTAATACTGCTAGGATTGACCATTTATATCAAGATCCACAGCATAAAGATCAAAGATTTAAATTGCATTTTGGAGATTTATCTGATGCGATGAATCTAACACGCATTATTAAAGAAACACAACCAGATGAGATTTACAATCTTGCAGCTATGTCGCATGTTGCAGTTTCTTTTGATAGCCCTGAATATACAGCAGATATTAATGGATTAGGGACTTTAAGAATATTAGAAGCTGTAAGAATTTTGGGTTTAGAAAAGAAAACAAGAATTTACCAAGCTTCAACTTCTGAATTATACGGAGGTATGCCAGAAAATAAAAATGAAAAAGGTTTTTATGACGAATCCTCCCCATTCCACCCCCGCTCTCCATATGGAGTAGCTAAAATTTACGGCTTTTGGATTACTAAAAACTATCGTGAAGCCTATAATATGTTTGCCTGTAACGGTATTTTATTTAACCATGAATCGCCTAGAAGAGGTGAAACTTTTGTAACCAGAAAAATTACCCGTGCGGTTTCAAAAATAGCATTAGGTTTAGAAGACAAATTATATCTAGGAAATTTAGATGCTAGACGTGATTGGGGCCATGCCAAAGATTATGTTAGAATGATGTGGATGATATTGCAAGCAGAACAGGCAGAAGATTGGATAATAGCAACAGGAGTTTCTACAACAGTGAGGGATTTTGTACGTTTGGCTTTCGGAGAAGTTGGAATTGAATTAGCATTTAAAGGTGAAGGAAAAGATGAAAAGGCGTATGTCACTAAATGCAATCATAAAGATTTTCAAGTCAAAATAGGTAAAGAGGTTTTATCTGTAGACCCCTCTTATTTCCGACCAACAGAAGTTGATTTGTTAATTGGAGACCCGACAAAGGCGAAAAATAAATTAGGCTGGATACCAGAGCACGACTTAGCATCCTTAGTAAAAGAAATGATGGATGGTGATGTGGCGCTAATGAAAAAAGATGTTATCTTATTAAAGGCAGGAAATGAAGTTTTAAAACAGGCTGAGTAATAATTTAGCCTCATTTGTTATCCAAATTATTACAGAAAAAATATATTAAAAATTGATAAAGGAATCCATTTCAGAAACTAAATAGGAAAATGAAAAATACTAAAATTGCCGTTATCGGTCTTGGTTATGTTGGATTACCTTTAGCTGTTGAATTTGCTAAAAAATATGAAGTTGTTGGCTTTGATATTAATGCTGAACGCGTAGAAGCATTAAGAAAAGGAATTGATGGAACATTAGAAATAACAAATGAGCAGTTAAGTGCCGTTTTAGTAGAAAATACTAAATCATTATCTAATGATAATATTGGTTTATTAGCAAGTTCTGATATAAAAGATATTTCCTTAGCTACTACATATATCGTTACTGTTCCAACTCCTGTAGATGAACATAAAAATCCTGATTTAAGTTATTTGATTTCTGCAACAAAGATGATAGCTAGAGTTTTGAAAAAAGATGATATAGTCATTTATGAATCTACTGTTTATCCTGGATGTACAGAAGAAGATTGTGTGCCTGTCTTAGAAAAATACTCTGGACTTAAATTCAATAAAGATTTTTTCTGCGGCTATTCTCCTGAGCGCATTAATCCCGGAGATAAAATAAATACTATTTCTACGATTAAAAAGGTAACTTCAGGCTCTAATCCTGCTACTGCAAAAAAAGTAGATGAACTATATAAATCAATAATTACAGCTGGCACACATTTAGCTCCATCAATAAAAGTAGCTGAAGCTTCCAAAGCTATTGAAAATGCACAAAGAGATGTAAATATTTCTTTTGTAAATGAACTG
>CATIQX010000077.1 GCA_949531795.1 Cryomorphaceae bacterium
GATTGTCCTCCAATAAAGTACAAGTAATTTTGAGCCTGACTTAGGCTTGTAATATTATTAGTATTCTCATTTAATATTAATGAAGGGATTTCTTGATAATCGTAATTAGTAGCTTCTCTTACAAAAGGAATAAACCCTTTTGATATTGATTTGTTTTGAGCATCAGTAGTGTCAGAATTATTAGAGACAAAATCAGATACCAGAATTGGTTTAACTGTTTTTAATAAGGTTAGGTTATCGATTCTTTAAGTTTGAATTTGTTGGCTTCCGGAATAGTGAATTTCTTCAACACCAATTCCATCAATAGCATTAATGTATGATTCATTTGTGCCATCATCAGGGCGACTAGCAACAGTTCATTAAAGATAAATACAGCATCATGGTCTAGTGGTTTATACGTACTTGTGTTGACACACAATAATAAAACGACAATAAAAAAGATTGTTATCGAGTAGTAGAAAAAATGTGTTTACAATTGCATGAGCTAGAAAATCTCATGCAGTTGTAATATTTTATTCTTGGGTTGTCGGTTCTTGGTGCAAATCGAATTGCCTTTTACAAAGCACTTTTATAAACCCAATGACCATTTTCTTTCTCAAATAAGGAGTTTTCATGGATGTAATTTAAAATTCCGTTCTCTTGAAAATAAGCTTTAAATTCTACCGTATTTTCTGTTGTTTGTAAAATAGCTAGTTTTATCCATTCCACTGATTTTGTCCAAGAAAATATTTCTCGTTTTTCAAGTTTGGATGGTCTGGTAGAGCTGTGATGACTTTCTTGAAGATAGTCAGTGTTAGCCAACACGAATGCACTATACCTAGAACGCATTAGGGTTTCTGGAGAAGTTACAGAGTTTATATCTTGATGTGCTTTTTTACAGCAGTTTTCGTATAGATTGGATGGGTTGCAGGGGCATTTCATTAATTTTATGTTTACTTAGCTTTCCGCAGGATTGCAAATCCTACAGAGCGGAGCAATTAATTCTTCGTTTAGCTGAGCAGGATTTGAAATCCTGCGCTTTTCATTATTTTTTTACACTCTCTTAGAATTACAAATCTAACAGGCCGGAAGTTATTGCTTTATTAATTTATGTATTTCTACTTGTGCATTTTTAATATCTATTACTTTAACGAAGTATATTCCTGATGGAAAAGTTGAAATATCAATACTATAACTTATGCCAATAGGTTTGAATGTTTTAGAAATTTGTCCCACTGAATTGAATAGTTTGAAAGTATATAATTCTAAATTGCCACTTAGTGTAAATTCATTCAAAACAGGATTAGGAAATAATTTAATTTGGTTAGGATTTGATTGAGGGTTGAAAATTGAAAGAGAATTATCATTAACAGTAATATTTCCAAATTGATCGAAAGGGTCAGACCATTTAGGGTTGCTGTAAACATCATTGCCTGTCAATGTTTCTAAAAAATCAACTAACTGGTTTTTTTCTTGATTTGTAATATTAAGATATAGTGGATAACCTCCGGGAGCCAGGCGAGGGTCTAAATTAGTGTTAGTTGAATCGAGTTCTTTAAAATTATAATTTGCCACAATCCCTCCTCCAAGATTACTTGTAGTTCCTCCGTGAAACATTGGGCCATTAATAGTTCCATTTGGATTCATTAAATCCCTAAGGGTTGCAGAACGTGTATTAGTGAATTCTCTTTGTGTTATTAGATTTCCATTTAATGGCCTATCAAAACCATTATTGAGAGATTGAGGGTCAATATCAAATTCTGGCGGACGGTGGCAACTTGCACAGTTAAAACCTCCACTTGTTCTCTTTGCAACAGTTGCTGTAATGCTTCCTCCAAATTGAGGAATTGTTTCGGTTTGAACAACATAAGTAAAACTATCTGTAAATAAAGTTTTGCCAGCATTTTCATTGGCTGTATAGTTTGGGAAGTTAGTCGAATGATTAACAACTTGAACTCGTCCAGTATCATATTTACTATCAAAAGACTGAATACTTCTAATGAATTGAGCTAATGCTTTAGAAATCCTTTGTTCTGAGATTATTGTATTTCCAAATGCTTTATTAAATAATTTTGGATAATAAGTTGTTGTAGCTAATTTATTTATTAAATCTTGAAAAGTTGAATCGCCACTTGTTCCGCTATATCCCATTTCTATGTGGTCTTTAATTGGTTCAGTAGTCTGATCTTCTAAGCTGGATGCTCTTTCATCCCAAAAGAATTTTGTTTCGTCAGCAAATCTCGCGTTAATTAAACGCATAGAATGCCTAAGAGTTTGTCCATTTATACCTTGACTGAATTGCGCTGAATCTGAAAAAGCAAACTCTTGTTTGTGACAAGAAGAACATGAAATAGTATTATTTGAGGATAATTTCTTGTCATAAAACAATACTCTGCCTAAGGTTGCTCCTTCATCAGTTATAGGATTAGTTGAAGGGGTATTGTCTTTTAAAATATAAGTAGGAATTGATTGATTCGAATAGTTAAAAAGATTACTCAAATCAATCGTTCCAGATATTAGAAGGATTGACCCTGCAATTAGTATTGTTGCTTTTATTTTAGCAGTCATTTTTTTGTTTAAAGTGTTTGCTTTAATTGTGACAAACAATAATGTATTGTTAATAGCGAATTATATATCCACTATGTGTTTCTTAAATATACTAATTATATATTGATTACTAGAGTATTAATTTTTTTCGGAGTTAACTATATATTTGCCCCCAATTCACTCCCTTCCCGAATAGCTCTCTGAGCATCAATTTTCTTAACTAATTTTCCTCCGCCAATTAAGGTAGGAGTTTTGCCGAGGGCAATTAATTCTTCATGCAGTAAATTTACGCTTACTTGTCCGGCACAAATAATAATGGTATCGGCTTCAATAAATTGTGTTTGGTCTTTTATCGTAATGTGAATTCCATTTTCGTCAATTCGGTCGTAAGAAACTCCTTTGAGCATAGTTACTTTCTTCATCTTGAGTGAGGCTCTGTGAATCCAACCCGTAGTTTTCCCTAGGTCTTTTCCTACTTTGGTTTCGCTTCGTTGGAGCATAGTTATTTGCCTTGGCGAGGCGTGAGGGTTTGGTTTTAGCAATCCACCTCTTACCGAGTTGGTTCCGTCAATTCCCCATTCTTTCAAAAACAAATCGGTATCCAAAGAAGGAGATTTTCCTTCGTGCGAAAGAAACTCAGCTTAAGGTATTAATAAATAATTGAATTTTAGTTTTAGCTAAATACATCTTTCACTCTATCAAAGAATCCTTTATCCTTACTTGTTGGGTTAGGCGCAAAGTTTTCTGAGCTTTGAAGTTTTTCTAAAGTCTTCTTTTCTTCCTTAGTTAAGTTTTGAGGAGTCCACACATTTACATGAACTAATATATCACCCTTACCATAAGAATTTACAGAAGGGATTCCTTTTCCTTTAAGTCTAAGCGTTTTACCACTTTGTGTTCCTCCAGCTATTTTAAACTTCACATTTCCTCCAATTGCTGGAATTTCGACTGAACTTCCCAAGGCTGCATCAGCAATGTTTAGGTATAAATCGTAATGTAAGTTTTGTCCTTCTCTTTTTAATGATTCGTGTTCTATTTCTGATATTACTACCAACAAGTCACCAGCAACTCCATTTCCTGGGGCATCATTTCCTTTTCCTCTAACGTTAAGTTGCATCCCATCTTCTACACCAGCTGGTATTTCAATAGGTATTACAACTTCCTTACGTATCATTCCATTTTGATCACTTCCTGATGGTCTTTTACCAATAGATTGACCTGATCCACTACAAGTAGGACAGGCAGATGCTGTTTGCATTTGTCCCAAAAAGCTATTTACAACTCTAGTAACTTGCCCTTGTCCTTTACAAGTGCTACAAGTTTTGTATTCAACTCCTTCGGCTTGAACAAGTTTGTTTACTTTTATTTTTTTCTCAACTCCGTTTACTATTTCTTCAAGAGTTAGGTTTAGTCTTACTCTAAGGTTAGTTCCTTTAATGGTTCTTCGTCCTTGGCTTCTTCCAAAACCTCCTCCGAATCCACCTCCGCCACCACCTCCGAAAATATCTCCAAACTGACTGAATATGTCGTCCATATCCATTCCTCCTCCACCAAATCCACCTCCAGCACTTCCATCTACTCCAGCATGTCCATATTGGTCATACCTTTGTTTCTTTTCAGCATTACTTAAAATTTCATAAGCTTCTGCAGCTTCCTTAAATTTTGTTTCGGCATCTGGGTTATCCGGATTTTTATCTGGGTGAAACTTAATAGCCAACTTACGGTAAGCTTTTTTAATTTCGCTTGCATCCGCTCCTTTGCTTAGTCCTAATACTTCGTAATAATCTCTTTTCGCCATCTTTCTTTCTTTATAGACTTATTGTCCAATAACCACTTTAGGGAATCTAATAATCTTGTCTCCTAAATAATATCCTTCTTCTACCAC
>CATIQX010000078.1 GCA_949531795.1 Cryomorphaceae bacterium
ATTGCCTTTCTATGGGCAGCTTTTCTACTTAAATGGTTAAATTTCTTTCCGTGTCTCATTTTTCTTATTCGTTATCTAAATTATACTTTACAGTATCAAAACCGAAAGTTAATCCTTTATCTTCTATTAAATCTTCTAATTCTGAAAGTGATTTCTTACCAAAATTTCTGAATTTCAACATATCAGATTTTTTAAAAGAAACTAATTCACCTAATGTAAATACTTCAGCTGTTTTTAAACAATTTAATGCTCTAACTGATAAACCAAACTCAGTAAGCTCAGTTTTTAATAACTGACGCATGTGTAAAGTATCTTCATCAAACTCTTCCACTATATCTTCTTCTAAACTAATTTTTTCATCAGAAAATAGCATAAAATGCTGAATTAAAATTTTAGACGCCTCAGTCAAAGCTTGTTTTGGTTCAATTGAACCATCAGTAGTAATATTTAAGTTTAACTTTTCGTAATCAGTTTTTTGACCAACTCTATAATCCTCAATATTGTAATTTACATTTTTGATTGGAGTGAAAATAGAATCAATAGCAATTGTTCCAATTGGAGAATCCTCTATTTCATTATCTTCAGCAGGAACGTAACCTCTTCCTTTAGAAATAGTGAATTGCATTTCGAATGTTACTTTCTTATCCAATTCACAAATAACTTGTTCTGTATTCAATACTTGAAAATTAGATAAACTACTTGCAAGATTAGCAGCAGTAATTACATCTGTTTTGCTAACCTTTAAAGTTGCAACTTCTGACTCAACAGTTTCAATTTGTTGCTTAAATCTTACTTGTTTAAGGTTTAATATAATTTCAGTAATATCCTGTACTACACCTTGAATAGTGGAAAATTCATGATCAACTCCAGTAATTTTAATTGATGTAATAGCATACCCTTCTAAAGAAGACAATAAAACTCTTCTTAAAGCATTCCCTACAGTTAAACCATAACCAGGTTCTAAAGGGCGAAACTCAAAGTCTCCTTGGTTAGCAGCCTCATTTATCATTACTACCTCATCTGGCTTTTGAAAATCTAAGATTTGCATGTTTTTTATTTTTTAATTATTCTTATTTAGAGTATAATTCTACAATTAACTGCTCTTTAATGTTTTCAGGAATCTGAATTCTTTCGGGTGCAGAAACTACTTTACCTAATTGAGTTTCACTATTCCATTGTAGCCATTCAGATTCATTAGAGCTAACAGCAATTGAATTTGTTATGGTTTCTAACGATTTTGATCGTGCGCGCACAGAAACAATGTCACCCACTTTTAAGGCATAAGAAGGAATATTTACATTCGCATCATTAACAGTAATGTGTTTGTGAGTAACTAGTTGACGAGCCGCTCTTCTTGATGGTGCAATTCCTAACCGATAAACAACATTATCCAAACGTAATTCACACATTTGCAATAAGTTTTCACCAGTAACTCCTTTTCTTCTAAGTGCTTCTTTAAATAGGTTGGAGAATTGCTTCTCTAAAATACCATAAGTAAATTTAGCTTTTTGTTTTTCCATTAATTGCACACCATATTCGGATTGTTTACCTCTCCTTCTTTGGTTACCGTGCTGTCCTGGTCCGTAAGCTTTTTTAGCTAATGCTTTATCTGGTCCAAA
>CATIQX010000079.1 GCA_949531795.1 Cryomorphaceae bacterium
TGGAATAATCATTGTATTAATCTTAGTGTAAAATTAATCATAATTATTTTATTACAGTTAATAATTCACTGCACCATTTAGATAAGGTATATTCATCATCTACTTTTATGGAAATCAAGCCCATCTTATTACCTGCGAGTATATCAGTATCAGAATCTCCAATTAAATAAGAATGGGCTAATTTTATGTCTGGGAAATCAATCAATGCTTGCTGAATCATTCCAGGGTTTGGCTTACGACAATTACAATTCTCAGAAGACAAATGAGGACAATAGTATATCTTATCTATTACTCCCCCATTTTGTTCTAATTCAAGCAACATATATTCATGTAAAGCATCTAAATCCTTATCTGACATAATTCTTTTTGCAATACCCTGCTGATTGGTTACAATAAGAATGCGTTTAAATATTTTTGAAAGTTTTGATATAGAGGTTTTTACTCCTGAAATAAACTCAAACTGGTCAATATTTTTAACATACTCACCATCTAACTTTAAATTTATTACACCATCTCTATCTAAGAAAAGAGTATCTAGATTATGCATCTGGAAACATTTCTTGCTCAATCAATTGGCAAATAATATGCCCAACTAGAATGTGTGCCTCTTGTACTCTTGGTGTATCATTAGAGGGAACGCAAATCGTAATATCACAAAGATCTCGCATGGCACCACCATTTTTTCCTGTAAAACCAACAGTTTTCATTCCTAATTCTTTTGCTTTTTGAATTGCCTTCACTACATTAGGAGAATTCCCTGAAGTTGATATCCCTACAAGAATATCTCCTTTTTTACCAGCAGCCTCAACCATTCTTGAAAAAGTTGCTTCATAACCATAATCATTTGCTACGGCAGTCATAAAAGATGGGTTCACATGTAGAGCCTCAGCATATAAAGGAGGGCGATCAGCATAAAACTTTCCGCTTAACTCAGCTGCAATATGCTGAGCATCAGAAGCACTACCTCCATTTCCACAAAAAAGCATTTTTTTATCTGATTGGAAAGCAATTACACTTTCAGCAACAATTTGCTGAATATTAGCTTTTAAATGATCATCCTGAAAAATGCTAGTGTAATTTTTAACAGCACTTTTAATGCATTTTTCTATTCTACTTTTCATCTTATTGGTTTTTACAAAAATACAAATTTTTATAATGATTGATACACTTGTAGTGTCTGCCTTCCAATATCTAACCAATCATGCTTCTTCTTTATAAACTCAACTCCTTTAAATCTTACTCTCTCCATCAACACCTCATCAAGCAATATACTATTTAACTTATTAGTTAAATCACTCATATTTTCAGTTTTAAATAGAAATCCATTTTCATTATCGGAAATTATTTCTGTCAAAGGAGGTAAGTCAGAGACTAAAGCAGGACGCTCAAAACTTAAAGTCATCATAAGTACCCCACTTTGATAAATTTTTGTGTACGGAAGAACAACTAAATCTGAAGCGCAGTAATAATGTTCCACATCTTCTTGCTGAATAAATTTAGTGTGTAGTAGAATATAGTCTGATAAATTATTTTCGTCAATAATATTTTGATATAAAGAGAAATCATTCTCCCAAGGTTTTCCTGCAATCACTAATAAAACATCTGGATTTTCCTTTACAACACCTTTTAAGGCAGATAATAAGATCTCTAATCCTTTAACTTTTTTTATCATACCAAAAAACAATAATACTCTTCTATTATTTGGAATAGCTAGTTGCTTTCTAGATTTTTCTTTATTGAATTGTGTATTAATAAACGGAATATAGTTTCCATGCGGAACAATAGAAATATATGATGATAGATCAGCATTAACATTTACAAGCTCTGACTTACTAAACTGATTATGAGTTATAATTCTATCCGTCAATTTATAAATCATATTCGTAATAATTAATGAATTAGATGAATTGGAAAAAGAACTAACATCATGAACGGTTAATACTACTTTTCCAAATAGTATTTTAACAAATAGTAAGTTAAAAAGGACTAAAAAATTAGTGTAAAAAATATGAAAATGAAAAATAGAAATTCCTGAAAATCTAGCGTGAAAAACTGAAAAAATCGTACCTAAAATCCAATTAATACCACTAATAATTCTGAAATTATTCTTAAATATATTTTTATAGAAAGTAAAAAACTTTACTCCGCTTATTTTAGGGTTAGCAGTTTCGTTATTTGTGTACAAACTTACATTAACACCATTATTAACTAAGCCAATTGCCTGTCCGAAGGCATAAAAATGAAATGACCCTCCATGAGCACCCAACGTATCTATAATCGCTACTTTTCTATTCATTATTATTTAATTAAGCCTTGAAAATAAGACTTATTAATCAACCACCAAGTTGAAATATTTTTTCTAATCTGAGGATTTACAATAAATTTAATATTATTTCTTAACAATAACCAAGCAATAAAAGTATAAGAAAACATACCACCAATTTTCTTTAGGAAATAAATATGATTTTTAATATTTTGTTGTAAAAAGAAATTCCCTCTATAAATCTTTTTTTCATCTTTTTCAAAAGATTTTGTTAAGCTCCCAACTTTATGGTAGAACTCTACATGAGGATAATAAAGTATCTTATGCCTACCATCTTTCCATACTCTATATGAAAAATCAGTGTCATCAAAATAAACAAAATACTTTTCATCCATTAATCCAATATCCTGAAACACCTCTTTTTTAATTAGCAAACAACAAGTTGGAGCATACTCTACATCAATAATTTTATTATACTGACCTTCATCCAATTCCCTCATACCTCTGTGTAATGGCAAATACCCTTTCTCTTTTATAAACCAACTGCCAGCGTACCAAATGTGATTTGGGTTATCATAGTACATCATTTTTGGACTAACCAAACTAGATTTATCTTTAATCTGAATCTTAATTAATTTTTCAATTAAAGAGCTTTCAAATTCGACATCATTATTTATAACTAAAACCTGATCACAACCATCCAAAATTGCTTTTCTAATTCCTTGATTATTTGCCGCAGCAACTCCTAAATTTTTAGAATTTTTAACAACCTGTAACCTGCTATCCTTTTCGTTTATTAATATTGAAAGTGTTAAATCAGATGAAGCGTTATCAATAACATATAAAATTAAATTTGAATGTGTCTGTTTCCATACGCAATCCAAAAACGGTCTCAAAACATCAGCCGAATTATAAGTAATTGTTACTAGGGCTATTTTATCCAACCTGTTTGATATTTACAGCAGAAGCCCCAACCATAACAGCTCCTGGCTCAACATCTTTTGTTATTACTACATTGGCCCCAATTACAGCTCCCTTTCCAATAGTAACTGGTTTTGCAATTACGCAGTTCATACCAATAAAAACATCATTCTCAATAACCACTTTACCTACGTAGAATCTAAAATGATAATCAGGGTGATCTGAAAGCTTTTCTGTGTCAATAAAGTGAGTAATTATCTTAGTGCCCGTTGTTATGATACATCTATCTCCAATAAAAATATTTGATGGATATATGCTATCAATAAAAACATCTTCACCAATAAAAACTGTGCTAACATTATGAAAACGGACACCTCTCATCTTGTGTATTCTTGCTCTTGCATATCCTGAAAGCAAACTACTTTTTGCTATTACGTGCAAAAGCTTATTAATAAATCTTCTAACTCCATATTTTTTTTGCGACTCTATTTCTTTACTCATTTTAAATATTTTTTTTTAAATTTAAAATAATCCTCATTTATATATTGCTCTAATAAAAGTCTATCAACTTTTTCAAGTTGCTCTTTATCAGCTTTCTTATAGAATAAAAACTTAAAATAATTAACTAACTCTCTTGGAATAATTATTTTAAGTTTTGAAGTTAAGTTTCTATTATGTTGCAATGTTCTTGAAATAATATTTCTTGGTATTTTATTAGCATTTACTCTCTCTTGATCTTTAGAGTATTCTAATTTATCAAGTTCTAAAAAGCTACACAATTTCTCAAGATCATTATTTATATTCTCAAGTTGTAATATGAAAACCTGATTTTCATCAAAATATTCTAAATAATTATTTACTTGTTTATAGTATAAACTATTCTCTATATATTGATGAATAAATTTCTTATGCTTATTTTTTTTATTTACTAAATACTCATTCAATGATTCTGTTGCATATCCCATTCTTTTATCCATATTGTAATGAGAAAAAGCTCTGAAAATCGGATCTCTTACTATTATAATTATTTTTGCCTTATCATTAAATTCATGTAATTTCTTTGGAATAGAAGGATAGGCAAAATATGATACGCTTCCGTCGACTAAATATTTGAATGATTGCCCCTTTTTAAATTCTTTTAAATAATCATTCTCATTTCTAATTTTATAATCTTTATAGTATGAGTTATGTATTAATTCATCATAAGAGAAATGATTAATCTCCTTAAGTTCTTTTGTAGTAAAAACATCTTTATGTTTTTTTAAAATTGACCAAAGAAGAGTTGAGCCTGATTTTGGTGCCCCAACTAAAAATAAATTTGGTTTATCTTTCATTATTTACAGTTACTAAGGTTATGCTATATGGCTTTATTGTAAGCTCAGATATATTTTGTAAATCAGAAATAGTATAATTAATATCTCCCTTCTTTTTATTATTACAATATAATTCTTTTCCAAAATATTCTTTAAGTGTTATTTGCGATAATACTTCCTTAAAAGATATTTCCTGAAATTCACTTGACCAATTAATTATGTATTTATACTTCTCATTATTAGGAGCCTCGCATTTATAAAGATAGCAAAAATCATTAACTCTAGTTTTATCAATTGTTAATTTTTTTTTATTAAATATTTCAGAAAGCATCTGAAAAGGATAAAATGTTGTGTGAATTTCTGTAATGCCACCCCTATTCATTAATACTGATCCTGAAACATCTCTTCCTGCTAAATTATGATAAGTAGCAAGCTCTATGTTTGATAAATCCTTAGAGACAGAAATTTCTAGTAAATAATTCGCAACATATATAGCTTGAAATAATGTATTTCCAGTAATTTTTGACATTTGAAGATTCCATTCAGTGATCCATATAGCTTTATCTGAAAAAATCGAATTATTTAACCCTATCTCCTCAGGGTAAATATTATTAAAATAATTTATAATTCTTTCTCTATATATAAGGAATGCTTCACTCTTGCTTTTCCCTTCTGGTATTTCAGAAACCATTTTACCATCTTTATCTCTTCCTTTTGTGACTTTAGCATACGAATGTATAATAATTGCATCATAAAAATCTTCTTTTGCTAATAATTCATTCCAATAGTTATGTCTTTCTTGACCTCTTTTAACTGGAGCAGCTACAACTCCTAAAAGAATATTCGGAAAAATACTTTTCAATTCAATTGCTAAATTTTTAGTTAGTTGAATATATTTATCTCCATCAATTAAATGCATATAACTTCTATTAGAAAGCTCACTTCCTAATTCTATGCCCACTACATTTATATTATTTTCAACAAGCTTATCTATAATTTTAATTGTTTCATCGCTTGAAGCTGTAAGAATATTTACGTCTACAATTACCTTAGAATTTAAATACTTTGCTAAATAGATAAAGTCATAAATATAATTTTTATTTATTTTTTTCTTTCTTTCATAATTTTGAATACCAGTTACTCGTTTTGGGAGCACTCCGCTATGGTATTTATTCACTTCATTAATCTTCATTCCATAACCAGCCCCATCAGGATGATAGAAATTACCAAATCCACCAGGAAACCTTAGTAGATTAGGAGAAAGTTGAATAACCTGATTCATGAAAATTGAATCATAAACATTATGGAATGTAAATGTAGTATTTGTACTAAACCCAAACACATTAGGCCTAACGTAATTCTGAGACAGTGAGCATACAGCAATTAGACTTAAACAAACTATTAATATTAAATTTTTCATATATTTTAAAAAATCAAAACAAAACTATAACTTATTTAATCAATCCCTTAACTTTTAATTTTTTAATTGAAGTCTCATATTCATCTTGCACAATGTCTTGCGTTTGTACCCACTCAACAAATTTAGCAACTCCAGCTTTAAAAGTAAACTTAGGATTAAAGCCTAAAATATTTTTGATTTTTGATAAATCAGCATAATTATGACGAATATCACCTAAACGATATTTACCACTTATCTTAATTTCTACATCTGAATTATATAGACTCTTTAAAGTATTTGCTAATTGCAAAACCGTTACCGCAACTCCAGATCCTACATTAAATGTTAGATGGTTAGCTTCCTTCTTTTCTAAAGCTAAAACAGTTGCGTCTACAACATCATCAATGAAAATAAAATCTCTACTTTCAGCTCCATCTTCATAAACATCAATATCATTTCCATTCAATAACCTTGTAGAAAAAATAGATAAAATTCCTGTATAAGGATTACTTAAAGATTGTCCAGGACCATAAACATTCTGATACCTTAATGCGACAGCAGGAATACCTAGCGTTTTACCCATGAGGAGAATCATCTGTTCTTGTTGTAATTTTGTAATACCGTAAATAGAAGACGGATTAGCCTTTGAATCTTCATCTGTAGCTAATAATTGTAAAGGTTCATTACATTTATTGCAAAATAAATTAAATTTTCCCTTAGCCATATCAATATCCCGCCTCTGTTCAGGAAACACTTCCGCATCATTCTTACATAAATACTTGCCTTCTCCATAAATAGAACGTGAAGAAGCAACAAGAATCTTTTTTATACTGTGATTCTCATTAGCTAAAATATCTAATAAATGTGAAGTTCCTAAAACATTAACCTCATTGTATCTAGCTATCTCATACATAGATTGCCCAGTACCTGTTTCGGCAGCCAAATGAATTACAATATCTTGTCCTTTTAAGGCTTTTTTCCAATCTAATTTATTACAGACATCCCCTAAAATAAAAGTAACTTGATCTTTAATTGAATTATATAAGACAGAATCTTGATTCTCACCATGGATTTGTTTTGATAAATTATCTAGTACAGTAATATTGTATCCTTTAGAGACTAATTTTACCGTTAAGTGTGAGCCAATAAATCCTGCTCCTCCTGTAATTAAAATATTCTTCATCCTATTTGCTGTTTGTGTGATGTCATCTTGTAAT
Organism: Cryomorphaceae bacterium; assembly: GCA_949531795.1. Classification (GTDB taxonomy): domain Bacteria; phylum Bacteroidota; class Bacteroidia; order Flavobacteriales; family BACL11; genus UWMA-0277. Next base: position 7,114 of record CATIQX010000079.1, read on the forward strand.
AAACATATGTAAATCCAGAGACAATGAAAAGAAAGAAAAAAGGCTTTAACAATAAGGGCTCTGACATAACTGAAACAACCATTATAAACATCCAAAGCCATTTTTTATCATTAATTATTTGCTGCTTAAAAAACATATAAATCAATAATATAGCTGTAGGAAATCCCATTGCAGCCATTAAAAATGTAATAGAATTACTACTGCCTTTATCTGTGCTACTTACTTTTGATTCCACTCCAGTTTTTTCTTGAAGAGTGTTTAATGAAGATGAAAAAATAAAAAACTCTTGCCTCATGCTCTGAAATTGCTCCACATCTGACCCTATACCTGTTAATGGATGCTCAAGGGCAATAAAAAAGGGTTGAACTAAATCAAAATATCTTTTTTGAAAAGACCACTCCTTATCACCAAGAATTTTCTCTTCAATATTAAAACTAAAAATCATATATATTGGAATACCTAATACCAACACAAACGGCCTTAGCCATTTGTTTGCTTTATACTCATTAAATAAATAAACTGTAAATTGAATCAATAATAATGCTAAACCTGTAGTAGAATAAGTTGTTAATATTAGAACGGCAGTTAAAAACAATAAAAATTTTCTTTTTTTAATAATAAAAGCTTCTAGAAAGAAAAACATATTTAAAAAAACTTGCAAAACACCTGGCTCCCAAAATAAACCTTGATTTCGACAAAATTCAAATCCATATAATGAAGCGGTAGCTCTCTCTGTTGAATAGAAAAAAATATTCATAAATGTTTCACATTCATGATATTCAGAAGTAATAATAATCAAATTATCCTTCAAAAAAAAGTATGCAATAAAATTAAAGAAAGAGTGAAAAACGATTAAGCCAAGTGCAATATACAAACTTCTTGTTAGCTGCTGGTGAGTTCGATTATTCTTAAAATGTAACAATAATAAACTAGCCAAAGTGATTGTTAATAAATGAAAAAAATACTTATTTGCTATTTGCTCTGTAATGGAAAAATAATAATTGATTATCCCCATAAAAAATAATGTAGAAAAAGTAATAACTATAGAGTTTAATGTACTTTTTTTCCATTTTTCTTCCATAAAAATAAGTACAAATAAAATGAATATCAAAAAAAATAGTGATGCAATATTTCTATTAAACACAAATAACAGACCGCCAGTACTTAAAATTAACATTAACATTAAAATAGCATCCACACATTGTTTTCTTAAGCTATAGATCATAATTTCCAATTCATTTTTCTATTCAGTAATTGTTCTAATTTATTTATCTCCTCAACGAAGTAAAGCTGATATATCTCCTCTTTCTGAACAGTATTTAGCGGTTTTGGAGTAAAGGAAATAATACTCGCTCTTTGTATCTTATTCTTTAAAATTTGTCTAAACTTTAGAGATGGAATTAGCGCTTTAATTATAGATCGCCACCAGCCAGAGCTCTTCAATAATCTCTTTATCCAAATAAATTTAGCTATGCTAGCAGGATTGCTCTTTAAGTTATAATTAAGTTCTGGGATATAATCAATTCCTAAAAAAGAAAATATCTTTTTAATACTAGCAGTTCTATTGGCAACAAATTCCTGCTCAAAATGAATAAATAAAAACTGTTCTATTGGGAAGTATTCAAGGTATTTACTTATCATGCTATAATAACAACCCTGACTAACATAAGAACATCTTAACTCTGCTAGATAGTCATCTTTCAGACGAGCAGCATTTATTCTAAACTCTTCCTTTGAGAGTGCTTTTAAAAATCCTTCTAATTCATACTCGTCTCTTTTAGAATGTAAATAATGCGAAAACGCTCTATCCACAGGATTTCTCAATATAACTAAGAATTTAACATCCTTACCCAAGCTTGTAAAAATGCGTTTTGCCGCATTTATTTCGTATAAATAAGAAGGAGTAAAATCCATAATTACTTTCTGCTGCTTAACACTATTAAAATAGGTGTTATCATACCAATCTATTCCATTACAATAATTAGAAGGGATGTCAAAATAATGAGGTTCTTTAAAAGAAGGAGCATATACATCTGGGTGCTGCCTTAATAAATCATACAAAGTCGTCGTCCCTGATTTAGCTGCGCCTATACACATAAAGTTAGGCAAACTCATGAATTCCAGTGTGTTAAGTTTATTGATAAGAGTTCAGATAATCTTTCTATATCCTGCTTATAGTATTTACACAAATAATTTCTAGTATTCTTATTAATTTTTGATGTTTTAATTACAGTATATTTCATTATCTTTTTTCTAATAAAAATACGTAAAGTTTGGGAAGGGAGAACTATTTTAAGCAATGACTTTAATTTATTATTTGACAATAGTAATGCTTTCATCTTAATATTTTTCCATTGCCAACCTCCAACCATGTGCCGTTCAGCAGTATCAATCATACAGTTTTTTACACCCAAAAAATTAAACACTCTAAGTAATTCCATATTCACATCATTAACATAGTCATCATATATAATAATATGAACATCTTGAAAATTTTCCAAATATAATTTTACCTGATTATGATAATTACCTAACTCTAAATACCTTGATGCAGGTGTCATTCTATCATTCTTTAGATATCTGCTTTCTGATTTATCAATCGCTTCTTCAAATGAGAAAGATTCCATTAAATTATATCTTTTTACATGCTGAAAACCAGAGTACGCTCTTTCAATAGGATTTCTAAGCATTATAATTATTTTAGAATCTTCACCAAATTTATCTTTTATTTTTGGTATTACAATTTCTGGATACATTAAATACATAACAGAAGATTCTCCCCTATATTTCTTGCCTTTTCCCTCCGAAAACAAATCTGAATACTCAATAAAATTTGTTACCCCAGTTGGGATCCTATTAATTCCTATTTCCTGATTTATTAAATAATGAGGTTCTTTAGGATTACACATAAATACATCTGGATGCTGATGCAAATAATTATGTAGTGAAGTTGTTCCACTTTTAGCCGCCCCAACTATAAAAAGATTTGGTAGTGCCATTATTTTGTCCAATGTGTTAAATCAACATTTAATAAGTCAGACAATTTCTTAACATCATCTTTAAAAAATTTATTCAACTTTATTCTTGTATCCTCCTTCATTGGCAAAACTTTATCAGTTGATATAGAAACTAATATGTCTCTAAATAATTCTTTAAAAAATTCTGGGGAAATTTTTTTTAAAACCGATTTTATAGGGCTATTTTTCATAATAAAATGTTTAATTTTTTTATTCTTCCATCTTTCCCCACCAACATTATGACGATGCTTTAGATTAATATTAGTAGCTATTGATACCCCTAAAAACTCAAATATTTTTTTAATCTCCCCTACAGTTTCATCCCTGAAATCTTCATAAAAGACAATATGCACATTCTTAAAATTTACTTTATATTCTCTAACCATATCATGATACAATCCCATTTCTCTGTACATAACCATAGGAGTTAGACTAAAATCTTTATCCAATCTTCCTTCCTCAATTTCCAAAGCTTCTTCAAAAGAATTCTGCTCTTTAAAGCCTCTGGAAACATGCTGAAATGCAGAATAAGCTCTATCAGTTGGATTGCGTAGCATGATAATAATTTTTACATTCTCGCCAAGATATTTTTTTATATTATCTATTGCATGCTTATAAAAATACAAATACAAAACAGTAGATTCTCCAATCAATACTTCATCTTTCACATCATTAAAAAGAGATTTATATTCATCCCAGTCCCAAACTCCATTATGTAATCTATGTTTAACTAAATCTTTTATTAAGAATCTTGGTTCTTTCACTTTCATTCCTTTTTTATCGTAAGAAGGCATAAAAACTTCAGGATGTTGATTTAAATAATTATGCAAAGAAGATGTACCACTTTTAGCAGCTCCTACAATCAAAAAATTTGGCAATTTATCTTTCATATTTTACAAATGGGATATAAAAGGTGTAAAATCCAAACTTTTTTTTAATCACCAAAACCATACTTAAATTCCAAACTATTAAACTAGACATAGAAGCTATTGCCGCCCCATTAATTCCATATCTCGGAATTAATATTAAATTTAATAGTATATTTACAATGGCTCCAAAAAAGAGGATTTTTGCATATACATTTTGGTGGCCAGTCATTTGCAAAATATTACCTACAGACCCTGACAAGGAACTAATCAATCTCCCACAAGACAAAAAGATGAATGCTGTAGCACCTATTTTAAATTTATCACCAAACAAACCTAAAAAGAACTCAGGCAAAATAAAGAAAATCAAAGCAAGCGGAACAGAGGTCCAGAATATCATTTTAGTAGATTGATGAATCACTTTTTCCAACCCTTTAACATCATTTTTAGCAAACATCTCTGCAAATTTTGGAGAAGCAATGCTGTTGATAGCCATGAGAGAAACTGCTGCAAACATAGAGAGTTTAAATGCAGTATAATAGACACCAACTTCTTCTATATTAGTTGTTATTCCATTTACAACATTTGGCGTATCAATTGCTCCCAACATTAATTTATCAGTCCAAGCCATAATAAATTGAACAGATTGAGCAAACATTAGTGGAATAGAAATTTTAAATAAATTAGAATAACTCATTATCTCCGCTTCTGCGCTATCTTTCCCTTTAGATCTTTTATTTAACCAATATCTAAATGAAATAAAAGACAATAACGATACAACTAAAACACTGATTAAATAAGCATAAACAGGAACATCTGAAGTAGTAAAAAATTGATATAATATAACAATAGATATTAAAGAAAATAATGCTTGAGCCATCCTATAGAAAAAAGAAAACTCTGCAATTCTCTTTAACCCCCTTAAACTCTGGTAATGCAACATGAAAAAAATCATTGGAAGTACAAAAAATGCATTTATCTGAATATACAATGGATTTGCATTTATCAGTTGTGAAATTGGAACCGATAAAAAATACATTAGTACAGAACCAACAACTGAGCTTATTGAGAGAATAGAGACAACTTGTTTTCGGAATTTGAAAATACTTGTCCATTTATCTTGTGAAGCAAAAGATGCTATAAAACGGATAGAAGTTGTATCCAATCCAAGTTTAGCTAAAAGTGTAAATAATCTTAGAACCGCTATTGCCAGCACATAATCTCCCAGACCTTTTGCTCCAAATAAATTTGCAATCACTAAAGTGAGTAGATAACCAACTGTCAAACCTCCAAATCTTAAAATAAAAGATATTCCTCCACCTTTTAAGAGTTCAGAAAAATCCCTATCGTCTAATACTTTTTGAAATATTTTTTTCATAAAATTAATTCACTAAAAACCATGGATTAAGTAAATTTTCTTTGTTATAAATTACATCCTTAGATGAATTATATTGTTTTACCGAAAAACCTGCATATTTAGCAATTGCATGTCCTGCCCCTGTATCCCATTCCATTGTTGGCGCATACCTAGGATATGCATCTGCCCTTCCCTCTGCAACCATACAAATCTTTAATGATGAGCCAACTGCCATTACCTCTACGTTACCATGCTTTTCTTTCATTTCATCAAAGAATACCTCTGTTTCTTTTGACATATGAGAGCGGGAACCCACAATCACATAATTTTCTCTTTTGTAATCAATTGGCAATGAATCGGATAATGAAATTAAAGTTTCTAGACTTTGAATTACTGAATTTATGCTTACTTTATAAGACCCTAAGCCCTCCATAGCAAAATACAATTCTTCTTTTACCGGAACATAAATTACACCCATTATTGGATTTCCATTACAAATCAATGCTATATTGACAGTAAATTCACCGTTTCTTTTTACAAATTCTTTTGTACCATCTAATGGGTCAACCAACCAAGAATACTCCCAATCCTTTCTTGTTGAATAAGTAATTTCAGTACCCTCTTCACTTAAAAAAGGGATTTTTGTTCCTAATAAATAATATTCTATTACTTCATTGCAATTTTTATCTGCCATAGTTAAAGGAGATTTATCATCCTTATGCTCAACAATAAAATTAGAATCATATACATCCATAATAGCATGACCACCCTCAATAGAAGCGTTAATAGCTTTTATCAATAGTTCCTTAAAATTCATTTTCTAGCTTTTCTTTGTATATGAGTTCAGCATTAGACGTGCCAATCCTTGATGCCCCTGCTTTTATCATTGACATACAATCTTTCAGACTTAACATACCCCCAGAAGCTTTTATTTGTAAAATTCCTGAAACGGATTTAATAATTTTAACATCTTCAACTGTAGCCCCATAACCCCCATAATATCCTGTAGATGTTTTAATAAAAACCTTATTTGAATTTTGTGGAAAGTTAGACTGCACTAGTTTTGAAATTCTTTTAGAAATGCTTCGTATTTCATCTTTTGATAAAGCACCTGTTTCAATTATCCACTTTATTATTTTCTTATGCCCCAATACCAACTTAGTTACTTCAATAATATCATTATCAAATTTCTCAAAACTACCCCGTTTAAATGCATTATAATCACAAACATAATCAATGTCATACGCGCCACTTTCAATAGCTAATTTGCCCATAGATATTTTTTGTTTAGTAGAGCTTGTTCCAAAAGGAAAATCAACAACAGTACCTACTTTTAATTTTGATTTAGATGTCTCAATTAATTCCTTAGCTATTGCTATAAATTCAGATCGGATCATAATACATGCAAAATTTACTTCAATTGCTTTATTTATTGAATTTACAACAATTTCTTTCGTTTCAATTTGTGAAATCCCTGATTCAGCAGCAGTTTTAAGATAAGTTGAATCTAGATAACTTGCTATATTTACTTTTTTTTTCAATGTCATATTTAACAAAGCCAAATCTAAATAAAAAATCACACAACTAGTGCATTTAAAAATTGATAAAATTTCCTAAATTTGTAAGATCATATTATGAAAAAATCTAAAGGTAATTTATTTCCAATTTTTGACGAAATTCTAAAAAAAGAGGAGAAAGAAATATTGTTACACCAGAATGCAAAAGTAATCTGGATGACTGGACTTTCTGGTTCTGGGAAAACTACTATTGCTAAAGGAGTAGAAAGATATCTGCATTCAAAAGGTATTCTTAATCAACTTTTGGATGGAGATAATATCCGCGTAGGAATCAGTAAAAACCTTACTTTTTCTTCAGAAGACAGAGCTGAAAATATAAGAAGAATTTCAGAAGTAAGCAAGCTTTTTCTAAATTGCGGAGTAATAACTTTAAATTGTTTTGTAAGTCCAACAATTGAGATTAGAAATATTGCAAAAGAAATAATTGGAGCAGATAATTTTATTGAAGTATATATAAACGCTTCTGTTAATACTTGTGAAGAAAGAGATGTGAAAGGTCTCTATAAAAAAGCTCGAAATGGAGAAATAAAATATTTTACTGGAATAAGCGCCCCATTTGAAGCTCCTAAATCACCAAAAATAGAAATAAATACAAACCAGCTCTCAATTGATGAATCGGTACAGAAGGTTTTGGATTATATATTACCGATTATAAAAACAAGTAAAACATGAGTTCATACAACTTAACACACTTAATGGAATTAGAATCGGAAGCAATTTTTATTCTAAGAGAAGTGGCTGCACAGTTTGAAAAACCTGTAATGTTATTCTCTGGTGGAAAAGATTCTATCATTATGTTCCACCTTGCCAGAAAGGCATTTCATCCAGGAAAAGTTCCATTTCCACTAATGCATGTTGATACTGGTCATAACTTTCCGGAAACTATTGAATTTAGAGACCGATTAATAAAAGAAACAGGAGAAACATTAATTGTAAAATATGTTCAAGATTCAATTGATAAAGGAACTGCAGTGGAAGAAATAGGAATAAATGCATCACGAAATGGATTGCAAACAGTAACTCTTTTAGAAGGGTTAGAACAAGGGAAATATGATTGTGCATTGGGAGGAGCAAGAAGGGATGAAGAAAAAGCAAGAGCTAAAGAAAGATTCTTTTCCCACAGAGATGAATTTGGGCAATGGGATCCTAAAAATCAAAGGCCAGAAATTTGGAACCTGTTTAATGGGAAAAAGAAAATGGGAGAACATTTTAGAATATTCCCAATTTCTAATTGGACAGAGATGGATGTTTGGCAATATATATTACATGAAAAACTTGAGTTGCCTTCATTATATTTTTCTCATAAAAGAGATGTGGTAATAAGAAGTGGGGTATTACTTGGTAAATGCAACTACATACAATTAAAAGATAGTGAGCAATGGGTAGAAAAAAATGTAAGATGTAGAACTATTGGAGATATGACTTGTACAGGAGTTACAGAGTCAAATGCAGTAACTTTAGAAGAAATTATTGAAGAAGTAGCAACAACAAAAGTGACAGAGAGAGGAGGGAGGGCTGACGACAAAAGATCAGAAGCAGCTATGGAAGATCGAAAAAAAGAAGGGTACTTTTAAAAAAGATTATGAGTGAAAAAAAAGGATATTTAGATATGGAGCTTCTACGATTCACAACTGCAGGAAGTGTAGATGATGGCAAAAGTACTTTGATTGGTAGATTACTTTATGATAGTAAAGCAATTTTTGAAGATCAAATGGAATTATTAGAAGAAACTAGTAAACAAAGAGGAGAGGAAGGCGTAAACCTTGCACTTTTAACAGACGGATTAAGATCAGAAAGAGAGCAAGGAATTACTATTGATGTAGCTTACAGGTACTTTGCAACTCCAAAGAGAAAATTTATTATTGCAGATACACCAGGACATATCCAGTATACCCGTAATATGGTTACGGGAGCCTCTACTGCAAACTTGGCATTACTTTTAGTAGATGCTCGTCATGGAATAATTGAACAAACTAAAAGACATGCTTTCATTGCTTCTCTTTTACAAATTCCTCATATTGCTGTTTGTATAAATAAAATGGATTTAGTAGACTACAATCAAGAAGAATTTGATAAAATTAAGTCTGATTTTGAAAGTTTTTCATCTAAACTAGAGATAAAAGATATTCACTTTATTCCTATTTCGGCTTTGAATGGAGATAATGTTGTTGACCGTTCTAAAAATATGGATTGGTATGAAGGATCTACGCTGATGCACCTTTTAGAAAATATTCACATTGGTTCAGACCAGAATCATGTAGATTGTAGATTTCCAATACAATTTGTAGTTCGCCCTCAATCCAAAGAATATCCTGATTATAGAGGTTATGCTGGAAGAATTGAAGGCGGAGTTTTTAAACCAGGAGATAATGTAACAGTTCTTCCTTCAGGCTTTACCTCTAAAATTAAATCTATCGACACTTTTGACGGTATGGTAGAAGAGGCTTTTTCTCCTATGTCAGTTTGTATGACCTTAGTAGATAATATTGATATTAGTAGAGGAGATATGTTGGTAAGAGAAAACAACAAGCCCAAAGTTGAGCAAGATATTGATGTTATGATTTGTTGGATGAATGAAAAGAAAATGATTCCTAAAGGAAAATATACTATCAGACATACTAGCCAAACTGCAAGATGTATTGTTAAAGAAATTAAATACAAAATGGATATCAATACTTTGCACAGAATGGAGGATGAAAAAGAGATAGGACTAAACGATATAGGCAGAATTACTATACGAACAACTAAACCTTTATTCTTTGATAGTTACAGAAGAAATAGAAATACAGGAAGTATTATTTTAGTAGATGAAGCAACAAACGAAACGGTTGCCGCTGGAATGGTAATCTAGTTACTATATAGTACAACTCATATCTTCTCCACAACATAAAGGAGATTTTATTTTACCATGTCCATTTGGGCATTTCGAAATCTGCACCTCTCTACCATCATCTAACTTGAGAACATCATTAACTAGTGGTGCATCACATTTACCACAAGTTGCATTTACAGACATTCCACATTTATCACAATTATAAGTTTCCATAATATTTTTTAACAAATATACGGAAAAAGTTAAAACCGTAAAATAATTAGTTTAAATGTTATTTGTCTTTTATCTCTCGAATAAAGAAATCAAATTTAGTAATAGGAACCATTTTCATGGCAAAAATAAGAAACTACTTTATAATTCTTCTTTTTTCATAATCAAGCACTAATAAATAATACATAAACACTCCAAAGCCATACAAAACAGCTGTTATGTAAAAGATATAAGCATAAGGTAAGCCTTCAGCCTTTAAGTACCTAAATATTTGTGAACTGAAAAACCAACTACCGCTCCATATTGCTGCCATAATTGCACTTAGCATTTCCTGGTTTTTCTTTCCTACATAATTCATAGTAAGTTCGGAAGTCATGGGTGCGGCCATATTCATAAGTGGAGTTCTTATCCAGAAACATAAAACAGCTAGAGGAAATGCCCACCAATATTGAGTAAAAAACTCAGTTGTAGCCAAAGCAACCAAAGCAATAACTGCAGTAGTTTGGGTGTAAGTAATACCTCTTTTAAATCCTAACTTATTTTTTACATTAGGAACAAGTAAGGCCAAAATAGCAACTAATATACTAGCAACTCCACCAA
>CATIQX010000080.1 GCA_949531795.1 Cryomorphaceae bacterium
CCAGCAGTAGAAAGGAATTTTTCAGCCTCACGCAAGTCAGTTGTCATAATAGCAGACGACAATCCTTGCTTCACTCCATTTTGCATTTCAATAGCCTCTTCTAGCTCAGTATACTTCATGATGTATAAGATAGGCGCAAAAGTTTCATCTTGTACAATTTGGAAGTGGTTTTCAGCCTCAATAATTACTGGCCTTACATAACATCCGCTTTCATAACCTTTTCCTTCTAATACGCCACCTTCAACCAATACATTACCCCCTTCTTCTTTTGCTTTCTCAATAGCACTTAAATACATGTTCACAGCATCTTTATCAATTAACGGACCAACATGGTTGCTCTCATCTAAAGGATTTCCAATAACTATTTGTGTATATGCTTTTGCTAATTTATCTTTCACTTCATTATAAACTGACTCATGAATAATTAGTCTTCTTGTAGAGGTACACCTTTGACCACAAGTACCTACAGCTCCAAATAAAGCGCCAATAATTGTAATTTCTAAATCAGCATTTGGAGTAATTATTATTGCATTATTTCCTCCTAATTCTAATAATGATTTTCCGAATCGCTCAGCAACTGTAGTTCCAACAATTCTTCCCATTCTAGTTGAACCAGTAGCAGAAATTAATGGCAACCTATCATCAGTTGTCATCATTTCACCCACTTTATAATCACCATTTATGATACATGAAATTCCTTCTGGTAAATTGTTTTCTTTTGCTACTTCATTCCAAATGTTTTGACAAGCAATTCCACATAATGGAGATTTTTCTGATGCTTTCCAAACACAAGTATCACCTGAAATCCAAGCCAAAGCAGTATTCCAGTTCCAAACAGCAACTGGGAAATTAAATGCAGAAATAATACCAACTACTCCAAGTGGATGATACTGCTCGTACATTCTGTGTCCTGGACGTTCAGAATGCATAGTTAATCCGTGTAATTGACGTGAAAGTCCAACTGCAAAATCACAGATATCAATCATCTCCTGCACTTCACCTAAACCTTCCTGTAAGGATTTCCCCATTTCGTAAGAAACTAGTTCTCCTAATTCTTGTTTATAAGCTCTTAATTTCTCTCCATATTGGCGAACAATTTCCCCTCTAAGTGGAGCAGGCTTTAACCTCCAGTCCTTAAATGCAGCTGTTGCAGTCTGCATTACTTTTTCATACTCTTCTGGAGTTGTTGAAGTTACTTTTCCAATTAAACTCCCATCTACGGGAGAGTAGGATTCAATTTCAGCTCCACTACCAAAAGAAACTGAACCAGTTGAAGTACCATTGTTAGTTGCTTTTACACCTAACACTTCTAATGTTTTTTTAATATCAATCATTGTAATTTATTTTTATAAAATGAGATTGCAAAATTAGGAAAAAAGATGAGGTATGATTTCATATTGCCTTGTTATTACTGGGCTTTAGTTCCTTCCTCCTTTTTATTATATAATTCTGTATCTTCTAGCATATATTCTAAAATTGGTCGGCATCTATTTTTGCAGGCTGGATAGTAGGCCCTATTCTCCTTTTCTTTATTTTCAGCAGAACTTCCCCACCAAAACTCAGTTAAAGCAATTGGTTTTAATTGGTTTTCAATGGCATATTGTAGCAGCTTGGGAGCAGCACACTCACCGCTTGCTGCTGGGGGTTTTCCGTGGCCTGACTCATCAAAAATTTCTAATATATTTTTTTGTTTTCCAGAGAGATTTTTAAAACGATAATTTTCGAAAAGTTTTGTTTGTAGAGAAACGGACTTTTGTTTTCTTTCTTCTTTTAGAAAAATAATTTCAGAATGACTATTAGATTGTTTAATTTTATTTCCTAATTCACTTAATCTAACCATACCTTTATTAATGAAAAAATTATCAGTAGACTCACTAAACACGGAAGGTATGAGCTTTTCACAAATGACACCTTTAGGTAGTTTGCCCGAAACTGTTCCTAAAAAATAATAAGTATTGTCTAGATTTCTAACCACTAGAACACCAAACATTTTACCTCTTTGAAGGCTAAAATCATAATCCCATTTTTTAGATTCAAGGCTAATAAATTCTTGAAACTCTTTTGCGGCAATTTCTGCAATTTCCGAAAGTTTAGTGTAGAAAGGGTTATTAAGTTTTAATGGAATATATATACAAGATATATCTGTTTTGAATTTAAAAAGGAATTGGTTATTCATTTATTCTAATTTTGAATAGAAGATTGTTTTCTACCAATAACTATTAAACATGTGAAATACTATAAAAATCTACTTGTGATTAGGCTTCACCCTCCCCCTCATTTTTTTCTAATAAAACCCCTTCTTCTTCTTCTTCTTCTTCAATTTTAGCTAGTTTGTTTTTACTAATAATCATTGACCAAGTCATAATTAGACAGCTGATTAAAATAACAAACAGCAAAACACCCTGAAACTCTTTGCCAATACTTAGTTCTTCTGGGATTGCAAAAAACA
>CATIQX010000081.1 GCA_949531795.1 Cryomorphaceae bacterium
CTTCAAACATTGATTACACTAATCTTTCTAAGCTTTCTAATTTAGCAGGAGGAATAGTATGTGAAGAAGTAGGAGTTGTCCCTATCAACAAAGAAAAATTACTTAAACAAGCTCTAAAATACATTTGTTAATGACGAAAGTAACTCCATATAACAGCACAGAATCAAAAAAGAAACAAGTAACTAAAATGTTTGATAATATTGCTGGTAGTTATGATTTCTTGAATCATACGTTATCCTTAGGAATGGATAATATTTGGCGTAAAACTGCTATTAAGAAGCTAAGTATTAACACTTCAAAAATACTTGATATCGCTACAGGAACTGCTGATTTTGCTATTAGTGCTGCAAAATACACCAATGCTAATATTACTGGAATTGATATTTCGCAGGGGATGCTTGATATTGGAGTTGAAAAAATATCTAAAAAAGGACTTACAGATAGAATTCAATTACAATTAGCTGATTCAGAAAAATTACCTTTTAAGGAAAATAGTTATGATGGAATAACTGCTGGCTTTGGTGTGCGTAATTTTGAAAACTTAAACAAAGGACTTTCAGAAATGCATAGAACCCTAAAGCCAGGAGGTGTAGTCGCTATACTTGAACCCTCAGAGCCAACTTATTTCCCATTAAAACAGTTCTACAAGCTATATTTCCATCATATATTACCTTTTATTGGAGGAATTATTTCAAAAGACAAAAATGCTTACAGTTACTTGCCGGATTCAGTTTCAGCCTTTCCTTCAGGAAATGATTTTTTAATAGAACTTGATAAAGTAGGTTTTAAAGAATCCAAACACATTCCACTTACCTTTGGAATCGTTTCATTATATGTTGCAATAAAATAACATCCATATCGTTTAGGGGCTTAATGTATAAACAATTTAAATACTTTTTTATTCTACTTTTATTTATCGGGGCTAGTGATTCTTTTGCACAAAAAATTAAGAAACCCCAAAATCTGGTTAGATATGATTTTCAGAAATTGCATTTTGGATTCACTATTGGAATAAATGAACTTAATTTTAACATTAAGAAAAATAGTAACACGCTATCAAATGATAGCTTGCTCACACTACTTCCCAATAGTCAAAAAGGATTTAATCTAGGAATAGTAACTAACTTAAGAATTGGGAGGTTTACCGACTTACGCTTTATTCCTACACTAGTTTTTGGAGAGAGAAATTTAAATTATAGTTTTATTGACAGCAATGGTGTAAGTGATGAAAGAGTTAAACGAATCGAATCTACTTTAATTGATTTCCCAATATATCTAAAATATAAATCTGCTAGATATAATAATTTCAGAACATATGTAATTGGAGGTATAAAATACAGCTTAGATGTTGCTTCACAAGACAAAATAAATGATGAAGGTCAAGAAATAGTAAAATTAAAAAAGAATGATTTAATGGGTGAAATTGGTTTTGGATTTGATTTTTACTTAGAATATTTCAAATTTTCCCCTCAAATAAAGCTATCATACGGAGTATTAAATCTTCTTTCAAAAGATGATACCGTTTACACCAAATCCATAAATCAATTAAGTACAAACGGATGGATGATTTCATTTACTTTTGAATAAAATATAACGCAAAAATTTCGTCTTCAATTGATTCTTAATAGTTTAAATTCTTATTTGTAATCATTACAAATAAGTGAATTTTAACTGATTGTCTTAAATATATTTTGCTTTATCAGTTTTTTTAATTAGTTTCGACAAAATAATTGAATTTTATGGATAATTTTTTATTTGCCTTTATTTTATCACTATCATATATAATTTGCATATTTATTGTACAGTATTTAGGAATAGGAAGTAAAAAAAAATGTACTAATTCTAACAATTGCTGTCCTGATTGTAAGAGTAATCTTTCTAGAATAAAAAGACTTTCTAAAGATAAACTTAATTACTACTTATCGCTTGGAATGATTGATTGGAGACGCTATAGTTGTGAAAAATGCGGATGGCAAGGATTAAGATGGACTAAACCACATGATTTAAAACGAAATTAAGAACAAAACTCATGCAATAATATTGAAGTAGCTATGGCTACATTTAATGATTCTGCATTATTTCCTATATTTTTAACTGACACCTTATTCGTAATATACATACTAATTGATTCGGATATACCATTCGCTTCATTTCCCATAACAATATGAGCCTGTCTAGGTAATTCTTGTTCTTTAATACCGACACCATTCATATATGCTCCATATATTGAAGTATCAATATCAGCTAAATAAGAAGTTAATTCTAAATACTTAATGTTAAGCCTAAACAAAGAACCCATAGCCGATTGTACTGCCTTAGGGTTATAGCAATCCACCGTGCATTTTGAGCAAATAAGTTGTGTGACCCCAAACCAATCGCACATTCTAATTATTGTTCCTAAATTTCCAGGATCATTCACATCATCTAGCACTAAAGTAATTCCCGTATTTTTTTTAAGCTCTTGCTGGCTAATTTTAACAATTGCTAAAACATTGTTTGGTGACATCAAGCCACTTATCTTTAATAATTCATCATCAGTAACCAATGTTATAGCTGATTTTTGACTACTATTTATTCTAGAAAAATGTTTTGTTGCATATATATGTTCTATTTCAAATTTAGAATTCAACAACTCATTTACAATCTTTTCTCCCTCAGCAACAAACAATTGAGCCTTTACTCTATTTTTTTTTATAGATAAACTCTTAATAAACTTTATCTGATTTTTTGAAATCACTTAATTAATTTTAATTATACTCAATAATATGAAATTATTAGAAAATTATGCTAAAATTCATAACAATCTTATAATTTTGCTATAACAAACCAAAACTTAAAATCTAATGTCAAAATTTGCAAAAGGAGTATTAACAGGAGACCAATTACAGCAAGTTTTTGCTGATGCAAAACTAAATAAATATGCATTACCCGCTATAAATGTAAGTAATACAAGCACAGTAAATGCAGTATTGGAAACTGCCGCAGAACTTAATTCACCAGCAATAATTCAGTTTTCAAATGGAGGATGTCAATTTTATGCAGGC
This sequence comes from Cryomorphaceae bacterium, assembly GCA_949531795.1. Lineage (GTDB taxonomy): Bacteria > Bacteroidota > Bacteroidia > Flavobacteriales > BACL11 > UWMA-0277. Next base: position 3,045 of record CATIQX010000081.1, read on the forward strand.
AAAGGATTGTCTAATTCAGATGAAGAAGCAGCAATTGCAGGAGGAATTTCAGGCGCTGTCCATGTTCACCAAATGGCCGAACTTTATGGAGCCAGTATAATCTTACATACTGACCATGCTGCAAAAAAACTATTACCTTGGATTGATGGATTGTTAGAAGCAGGTGAAGAGTTTTATGCTGCACATGGAAAACCATTATACTCATCACATATGATTGATTTGTCAGAAGAACCAATTGAAGAAAATATAGAGTTATGTAAAAAATATTTAAAAAGAATGAGTGCAATTGATATGACATTAGAAATTGAACTAGGAATTACAGGTGGCGAAGAAGATGGCGTTGACAATACTGATGTAGATGTTTCTAAACTATACACTCAACCTGAGGAAGTAGCTTACGCCTATGAAGAACTCATGAAGGTAAGTGATAAATTTACAATAGCAGCTGCTTTCGGAAATGTACATGGAGTTTATAAGCCTGGAAATGTAGTTCTTACACCAAAAATATTAGACAATTCTCAAAAATTTATTGAAAAAAAATACAATACTGAAAAACAACCTATTAACTTTGTTTTTCACGGAGGATCAGGATCAAGTAAAGAAGAAATTACTGAAGCAATTGGTTATGGAGCAATCAAAATGAATATCGATACGGACTTACAATGGGGTTTCACTCAAGGAGTAAGAGATTACTTTTTAGCTAATAATGATTATGTTAAGAGCCAAATTGGAAATCCTGAAGGCGAAGAGAAACCTAATAAAAAATACTATGACCCTAGAGCTTATAATAGAGCTGGTGAATTAACATTTAAAGCTAGATTAACTCGATCATTTAATGATTTAAATAACATAAATACAAACGCTTAATTATGGGTTGGTTTAAAAGAATAAAAGAGGGAATTACTACTTCCACACACGAAAAAAAAGAAACTCCAGATGGGCTATGGAGCAAGTGTCCTAAATGCAAAACAATAGTTACTACAGAAGAACATAAAAAAAACCTTCATTGCTGTATAAACTGTAATTACCACAGTAGAATAGGTTCAACAGAATATTTTGAAATTTTATTTGATAATAATAAATTTACTGAATTAGATATTAAAATGAATTCATTAGACCCTTTAAAATTTAAGGACAAAAAGAAATACCCTGACAGGATAAAAGCGATGCAAAAAAAGACAGGCTTAAAAGATGCTGTCAAAACTGCACATGGAAAAATAAAAGGAGAAACAGTTGTTATTGCAGCAATGGATTTTGCATTTATTGGAGGCTCGATGGGTTCAGTTGTTGGTGAAAAAATTGCAAGAGCAATTGATTTTGCTCGAAAAAACAGACACCCAATGCTTATAATATCCAAATCAGGAGGTGCAAGAATGATGGAAGCGGGTATTTCCTTAATGCAGCTGGCAAAAACATCAGCTAAACTAGCGCAACTAAGTAAAGCTGGATTACCTTACATATCATTGTGTACAGACCCAACATTTGGTGGAGCCACGGCATCATTTTCTATGCTAGGAGATATGAATATTGCTGAACCAAATGCATTAATTGGTTTTGCAGGCCCTAGAGTAGTAAAAGAAACTATTGGAAAAGATTTACCTGAGGGATTTCAAACATCAGAGTTTTTACAAGAACATGGATTTCTTGACTTTATAGTGGATAGAAAAGAACTGAAAGAAAAACTGGCTCAACTATTCAGAATTATTAAAAAATAAATTCTATTTTAAAGGGTTTATAATCCAATTAGTTTACTAAATTTGCAGCCCATAAATTAAAGTGGTTTTAAACAGAAAAACATGAGCTTAACAACACAAGACAAAGAAAATATTTTTAAGGAATTTGGTAATGACGCCAAAGATTCAGGATCAGTTCACTCTCAAGTAGCCTTATTTACTAAGAAAATTTCAGATTTAACTGAGCATTTAAAATTAAACCGTAAAGATTACGGTACGCAAAGATCATTACAACTAATGGTTGGTAAAAGAAGAAAATTACTAGACTACTTAAAAGGTAAAGATATTTTAAAATACAGAGAACTAGTGAAAAATTTAGGTCTTAGAAGATAGAACAAAAAGACAAACTACAAAAAAAGGCAATATTTTATTGCCTTTTTTTAATTTTATAAACAAAGAAGACAAGATGATAAAAGAAGAAAAACAAATTATTACACTACCAGATGGTAGAGAGATTATAATCTCAACAGGTAAACTAGCAAAACAAGCACACGGATCAGTTGAATTAAGAATGGGTAACACTCACATGCTTGCAACCGTAGTTTCTAGTTTTGGAGCAAGAGAAGGAGTAGACTTCTTACCTTTGACAGTAGATTACAGAGAGAAATTTGCTGCTGACGGCAGATTTCCTGGAGGATTCTTAAAAAGAGAAGGAAGACCAACCGATCAAGAAATACTGGTAATGCGTTTGGTTGATAGAATACTAAGACCCATGTTCCCAAGTGATTACCATGCTGAGGTTCAAATTATGATATCTTTAAATTCACACGACCCCAATGTAAAACCTGATGCTTTAGCTGCACTTGCTGCTTCAACTGCAATTGCGCTTTCTGATATTCCGTTTAATGGACCTATATCAGAATGTAGAGTAGCTAGAATTGATGGAAGTTTCATAATCAACCCTTCATCATTAGAATTAGCAAATGCAGATATCGACCTAATGGTTGGTGCTTCAGCTGATAGTGTAGCTATGGTAGAGGGAGAAATGAATGAAGTTTCAGAAGCTGAAATGATTGAAGCAATAAAAGTTGGACATGAAGCAATTAAAGTACAATGTGCTGCACAATTAGAACTTGCTGCTAAAATAGGTGTTTCATCTGAAAAGAGAGAATACTCTCACGAAAATCATAATGAAGATTTAAAAACTAGAATTAAATCAGAAACTTATGATGCTGTTTATGCTGTAGCTAATGAAGGCTTAGGTAAAGATGAAAGATCAATTAAATTCAAAGCTGTAAAAACAGATTGGATTGCAAAATTATCAGAGAATGAAGTTGAAGAATACGATTCAAAATTAATTGGCGTATACTACCATGATGTTGAAAAAGAAGCAATAAGAAATCTAGTATTATCAGAAGGAAAAAGATTAGATGGAAGAGCAACAACTGAAATCAGACCTATCTGGTGTGAAGTAGATTATTTATATAGCCCACATGGATCAGCTGTATTTACAAGAGGTGAAACTCAATCGTTAACAACAGTAACGTTAGGCTCAGCTACTGATGTCAACCGTTTGGATGGAGTTACTCATCAAGGTCATGAAAGTTTCTATTTACACTACAACTTCCCTCCTTTCTCTACAGGTGAAGCTAGAATGAAATTTAATGTAAGTAGAAGAGAAATTGGTCATGGAAATCTAGCACAAAGAGCATTAAAAAAGATGATTCCTGCTGACAACCCTTACACGGTACGTATTGTTTCTGATATTTTAGAATCAAATGGATCATCTTCAATGGCAACAGTTTGTGCAGGTACTATGGCACTTATGGACGCAGGAATTAAAATTCAAAAACCAGTTTCTGGTATTGCAATGGGATTAATTTCAGACGAAAAAGATCCAAATAACTATGCTGTACTTTCTGATATTTTAGGAGATGAAGATCATTTAGGAGATATGGACTTTAAAATATGTGGTACTGCTGATGGTATAACAGCATGTCAAATGGATATTAAAGTTCAAGGATTATCTTACGAAATTCTAGATAAAGCACTAAATCAAGCAAAAGAAGGAAGATTACATATCTTAGATAAAATTGTTGAGACAATTGCAGAACCAAGAGTTCAGTTAAAACCTCAAACACCTAAAATTATCGTATTAAAAGTACCAAAATCTACTATTGGCGGAATTATTGGACCTGGAGGGAAAATTATTCAAGAATTACAAGCATCAACCGAAACTAATATTTCTATTGAAGAAGTAGATAATATGGGAGTTGTTGAAATTTTAGGTACTGACCAAGAAAAAATTGACTTAGCAGTAGAGCAAATAAAATCTATTGCATTTATGCCAGAAATTGGTGCTATCTACAAAGGGAAGGTAAAGTCAATTATGCCATATGGTGCATTTATTGGGATTTCTCCTAATACAGATGGTTTAGTTCATATTTCTGAATTAGCTTGGGAAAGAGTTGATAATGTTGAAGATGTACTTAAAGAAGGGGATACTATTGAGGTAAAATTAATTGCTATTGACGAAAGAAGTGGTAAATTAAAATTATCAAGAAAAGTACTTTTGCCTAAGCCAGAAAAACAAACAAAATAATTTTTTAAATACTGTAACCTTTTATAAAACTATCCGTATAAGAGTTCTCCAAAAGGTCAATAACAAAAAAAATTCAGATGAGACAACTAAAAATTACGAAGCAGGTTACTAATAGAGAAACTGCATCACTTGACAAATACTTACAAGAAATTGGAAGAGTCGATTTAATTACTGCTGAAGAAGAAGTAGAATTAGCACAAAAAATTAAAGCGGGTGATCAAAGAGCTCTAGAAAAACTAACTAAAGCAAATTTACGTTTTGTAGTTTCAGTTGCTAAACAATACCAAAATCAAGGATTAACTTTACCTGATTTAATTAATGAAGGGAATCTTGGACTGATTAAGGCTGCAAAGCGTTTTGACGAAACAAGAGGGTTTAAATTTATCTCATATGCTGTTTGGTGGATTCGCCAATCAATTCTACAAGCCTTAGCTGAACAATCTCGTATAGTAAGATTACCTCTTAATAAAATTGGATCAATAAATAAAATCAATAAAGCTTATGCAGTTTTAGAGCAAAAATTTGAACGACCTCCTACACCAGAAGAAATTGCAGATTTAGTAGAACTTTCTCTTACTGAAGTGAAGCAATCACTTAAAAACACTGGAAGACATGTATCTATGGATGCTCCCTTAATTGAAGGAGAAGATAGCAACTTATACGATGTAATGGGTTCAGACGAAAGTCCAAACCCAGATGCTGAATTAATGCTAGAATCATTAAGAGAAGAAATTAGAAGAGCCTTAGACACCTTAACACCTAGAGAAGCTGATGTTGTCTCTTCTTACTTTGGTCTAAACGGAGGGCACGCCATGACACTTGAAGAAATTGGTGAGAAATTTGACTTAACAAGAGAGAGAGTAAGACAAATTAAAGAAAAAGCAGTTAGGAGGCTGAAACAAACCTCAAGGAGTAAAATCTTAAAAACTTATTTAGGATAAATTAAAGGGGGCTATCAGCCCTCTTTTTATTATCTATATTTGTCAAAAAAAAATGATTACATGTCACATAAAATAGCCCCTTCAATGTTAGCAGCAGACTTCGGTAATCTTCAAAGAGATTGCGAAATGATAAACAATAGCCAAGCTGATTGGTTTCATATTGACGTAATGGATGGTCATTTTGTACCAAATATATCATATGGAATTCCAGTAATTCAGGCTATAAAAAAACATGCGACAAAACCACTTGATGTGCACCTAATGATTGACAAGCCAGAACGCTACATTGAGGATTTTGCAAAAGTTGGTGCGGATATAATTACTGTGCATTACGAGTCAACCGTACATTTACATAGAACACTTACTCAGATTAAAGATTCGGGATGTAAAGCTGGTGTAGTTTTAAACTTAACGACTCCAGTAAGTGTATTAGAAGATATTTTACCTCAATGTTATATGATTTTGTTAATGTCAATAAATCCAGGATTTGGAGGGCAAAAGTTTGAGGAAATGACTTATAAAAAAGTAAGAAAACTTAGACAGATGGCAAATGATCAAGGATTAAATACTCATATTGAAATTGATGGAGGGGTAACTTCTGATAATGCAAGAAAACTAATAGATGCGGGAGCTGATGTACTAGTAGCTGGAAGTTTTATATTCAAATCAAATGAGCCTATTAAAACTATTGCAGACTTAAAAGCAATTTAATAAGCTTTTATATAACTCCTTAAGTATTCAAAATTTGGAGTCAAATCTCCATCTTTACAAATAGTTGCATTAAAAATAATTTGATTATCGTCTCCAATTAACAATGATGGTATAATTTTATCTATCATCTCATCACCAAAATCTTCTGAGGCATCTTTTGGTAATTCACAAGGCAAATTATCAACAGCCATAACAGCAATTGAATCCTCAGTTCTAAAATCAACTTCTTGTTCTGATTGTTTGTTATATCCATAGATTGGATTAGCAATAGTTGACGGCCTAATTGTAGAAGCAACAGGACCATTAATATCACAAGAAATATCAGCCACTACCAGTAAATTAAAGTCTAAAGACTTGGCATCCTCTCGAGTAAACAAATAAGGAGATCCAGAACTATAGTAATGTCCTGCAATAAAAATATTAGCATGTGTAGCATAATCCATAAAAGACGATTTAAATAATTCTGGATTAGTAAAAAACTCTTGTTGATTAAAAGAAGAACCATCAATTTTAATATTGTAATCCATAAAATTTAAATGAACAAAAACAGCTTCATTAAAAGTCTTATTTAGGAAATCTAATTTTGAAACCTGTCTTATATTTGACTTTTTCATAATCTCCATAACACCATTACCTACTCTGCCATTTCCAGTAACTATAATCTTCTCGCGTAGCAATTCTATTTTACTCATTTCACCCTCCATTTCAACTCTATCTGCACAATTATGAGCTGCTTTTAAATTATATTTTCCTGACTTCAAACCATATGTTAAAAACCCGTTATAAGCACCAACAACTCCAGCATACCTACCAAAACCTAATAAACGTTCACCTTTATTATTTCTTAACACCTCATAATCAACCATGCTAATATTAAGTTGCAACATTTTTAATAATAAAGCTCTATTGTAAGGTTGTTCTTTAATGGTATGAGAAAAATAAAAATAAGTTTTATTAGCAATTAATGATTCCAATGGAACTTCCTTCACTCCTATTAAAACATCACAATCACTCAAATCATCAACAATATTTATACCTTGAGCGAGATACATATCATCTGAGAAACATCTTATATCACTACTTTGAACTGAAAGCTCAAGTTTAGGATAAGTATCTAATAATATTCTGCAATGTTTTGGTGTCAATGGAACACGCTTATCAGCTGGTACTTTTTCTTCTTTTAAAACACCTATTTTCATAATAATATAATTTGAAAAACAAAAGTAAAAAAAGAAGAAGAAATAGCTAGTCCTTTTTGTAATTTTGCGGAGTTCATTTATTACTGGGGCTGACTGGATTTGACTGCAAGTGCGTTTTGTAGTAAGCATGTCGAGCATTGAATTTTAGCTCGTAAATATCAAAATTCACATTTTTAATTGGCGAGAATAACTACGCTTTAGCTGCCTAATTTATATAATTACGTAAGCTTTTGTCTCTTTTATAGGACTTCCTGTCTCCTATAAATCTTGAGGCATAATCAAAATCAGGATAGTTTGTTTATTGCTTTTATAGACTAGCGAAACCTTAAAAAGCTAAGAATTAGGTTTGGATTGCTTATTTCCGACCTAATTTCGAAAATTAAAATAAGATAAACATGTAGAAAATTATTTAATTCCTTGTTTGGACGGGGGTTCGATACCCCCCAGCTCCACTAAAAAGAAACCCACTCAAATGAGTGGGTTTTTATTTACAACATAATTTTATCTTTTTGTTCAATTAATAAAAAATTCTAACTATTCATTTTTTAAAGTTGTAAGTTTTATTTTAAAATATTAATCCTATCTATATTCTTCTTACTTTTATGGTCAATAAAAAAATTTTATGGAAACCATCATTGCACTAGCTTTAGGATTATTACTTTCAACAATAAATCCTATTAATAAGACACCTGATAAAGAAGAAATTACGATCTATAATGAGTCCTCTAAACGTACTAGTGATTTAATTCATACCGATTTAGCAGTTAGTTTTGATTGGGAAAAGCAACATGTATTAGGCAAGGCGAGTCTTACAGTAAAGCCTTACTTCCACTCTACCAACCAACTTTTATTGGATGCAAAAGGATTTGATATTCATTCTATTAGAATGAATGGGAAGAGTTTGAGTTATGATTATGATACTCTATGCTTAATCATTCAATTAGATAGAAAATACAATAGACATGAAGAATACGTTATTAACATTGACTACACAGCTAAGCCTAATGAGTTAAACGTTCAGGGTAGCTCTGCTATTACAGAAGCAAAAGGTTTATATTTCATCAATCCTACAGGAATTGAAGACAAGCCACAACAAATATGGACGCAAGGAGAAACAGAAGCTAGCTCTTGTTGGTTCCCAACGATTGACCGTCCAAATGAGCGGATGACACAAAATATAGCTATTACGGTAAAAGATGAATTTATCACCCTTTCAAACGGTCTTTTAGTAAAAAGTATTAAAAATGAGGACGGTAGCCGTACTGATTTTTGGGAACAGAAACTACCTCATGTGCCATATTTAGCTATGTTAGCGGTAGGAGATTTTAACATTACTACTGAGCGTTGGAAAGATATCAATGTTGATTATTATTTAGAAGATGATTATCACCAATACGCTAAAAGTGTTTTTGGGAGAACCCCTCAGATGATTGCTCATTTTTCAGAAGTATTAGGAGTTGAATACCCTTGGGAGAAATATGCTCAAATTGTAGTTAGAGATTTTGTTTCTGGTGCAATGGAAAATACGACAGCAGTTATTCATGGTGAATTTGTTCAAATGACTGACAGAGAATTATTAGATGACCACCAAGATGATATCATTGCTCACGAACTTTTTCACCATTGGTTTGGCGACTTAGTGACTTGCGAATCTTGGGCCAACCTCCCACTTAATGAATCATTTGCAACTTATGGAGAATATATTTGGAGAGAGAAAGGTTTTGGACGCATGGAAGCCGATATGCATTTAGATGCTGACTTGA
>CATIQX010000082.1 GCA_949531795.1 Cryomorphaceae bacterium
CTGTTTTCTTAGACATGTTTTTCAGTAATTTTGTTACTTCAAAAAATACTTACTAATGAAATTGAAACACCTTAAACATACTGATGTATTAGACATCTATGTATTAGAGGAGAGTATCCTTGCTGATATTCCAATATTTACTAATAGTGTACAGGCTGGCTTTCCTTCCCCAGCTGAGGATTATATGGATTTGGATTTAAACTTACAAGATCATTTGATTCAAAACCCTTCAGCTACTTTTTGTGTTCGTGCAGTTGGAGAAAGCATGAGGGATGCAGGAATTAAAAGTGGAGATATTATGTTAGTGGACAAATCTCTTACTCCAAAAAACAGAAGTATTGTACTAGCGGTAATTGATGGAGAGTTTACAATAAAACGAGTAAATGTAAGTGAGAAGGAACTTTACTTAATTCCAGAGAATGAGAATTTTCCTCCAATTAAGATAACAAAAGAGATGGACTTCCAAGTTTGGGGAGTAGTAACCTATATCATCCATAAAGCACTTTAGCATGTTTGCCTTAGTAGATTGTAATAATTTTTATGCCTCTTGTGAGAGGGTGTTCAAGCCTAAGATCCAGCAAAAACCTGTTATTGTGCTATCTAATAATGATGGCTGTGTTATTGCAAGGAGTAACGAGTCCAAAGCATTGGGAATAAAGATGGGTGAACCTGCTTTTAAACTCAAAAACCTAATCGATAAATATAATATCAATATTTTTTCTACCAATTTTGCTCTTTATGGAGATTTTTCCAAAAGAGTAATGAATGTGTTAAGAAGTGAAGTTAATCAGATGGAAGTATATTCTGTTGATGAAGCGTTCTTAGATTTCACTGATTATGCAAGTAAGGAAAGAGGTATTGCATTACGGAAAAAAGTAAAGCAATGGACAGGCATCCCTGTATCAGTAGGAATTGCATCAACAAAGGTGCTATCCAAAGTAGCCAACCATATTGCTAAGAAACATACTAAGTCAGGCGTTTTCATGTTTGATGATGAAGATTTGATTAGAAGGGCTTTAAATGTATTTCCTGTGGAAGATTTGTGGGGTGTGGGAAGAAAAAATGCCAAACGATTAAAAGAAGTAGGTATTCATACGGCTTTACAGTTTAGAGAATGTGATAGTGGTTGGATAAGAAGAAATATGTCAGTGAATGGAGTAAGACTACAGAAAGAACTTTTTGGTGAAGTGTGCTATCCTTTAGAATTAAAAAGAAATAGGAAAAAGAATATTTGTACGGCTCGTTCCTTTGGTACTGAAGTGAAAAAACTATCAAAGCTTAAAGAGGCGATAAGTTCACATGCCAATACTTGTGCAAAAAAATTAAGAGATGAAAAAAGTTGTTGTACTTCCATTTCGGTATTTATAAATACCAATCCTTTTAAGCCACAAGCTAAACATTATAATCCTTATAAAATAATTCAGCTGGATGTACCTACAAATGATAGTATGGAAATAGTAAAGGCTGCTATTAAGGGTTTAGAAAGTATTTTCAGGAATGATTGCATTTACAAAAAAGCAGGAGTTATAGTTGGTAAAATTGTACCTCAAGAACAGGTCCAACTAAGCCTATTTGATAAGCTAGATAGAGGGAGACGAGAATCAATTAATAAAGCAGTTGATAAACTGAACGCTTTAATGGGAAGAGAAAAAGTGAAATTTGCTGTACAAGGTTCTGGCAGAAAATGGAAAATAAAGCAAGAAAAATTATCTCCCTGCTATACAACACGCCTTGCTGATATATTGGAAGTAAAAATTTAGTACTGCTAATATTTAAAATCAAAAGTTAAACCAGCATTTTTTTCAAGTCTTTTTAAAAGAGAGTCTCCCATAGCTAAAGAAGGAGTTAAAACACCACTTGTATCTGATAATTTATCTTTCGCTAGACACACAGCAGATTCAGCTAACATCTTAGAACTAGATCCATATCCTGGATCCATATCTCCAGTGACCTTTGCAAAAGCATTTGAGCCATCCTCTAAAGTTATATAAAATCTTAGATTATAAAATCCTTTTTCCATTTTTTTCTTAGTTGGACCTTCACCTGGAATAGGAAAAATGACATCCAAACCTTTTTTTAATAATGACCCATGCTTAGCGGACATAATTAGTCCAATTGGAATAGTGCTAAGAATCCCTTTTACTCTACCAAAAAATCCTTTTCCAAAAATTGTACTTTCATCATATCTAAAACTTTTTCCATAAGCATAATTACTTAAAAAATTACTACGTCTAACTATTTTTGTGTTAATACTCGCCATAATAAATGGCCCTATCCAACTTTGAGATGCCTTATCGAAAATAACATTTTTAAGATCTGAACTATCTTCACCAAACTGTTCATCTATAGGATTTAATGCATATGGATTAGTTAAAACCTTATAAACCATCTTATCTTTTTGAGCATCTTCAAGAACTCGACTCAAGCTTGCATAAGTACCACCACTAATTCCACCACTAATAGCAGCTACTCTCATTTTAATTTTCTGCGCTACAACACCTGTTCTAGATTTAACTTCTTTTTGTATAAAATAAACACCCATATCTGATGGGATAGAATCAAATCCACAAGCATGTACAATTTTAGATCCATTGATTTTAGCTTCATCATGATAGCTATTAATCATTTTATACATCCACTGAACCTCTCCCGCTAGATCACAATAATGTATATGAGATTTAACACAAGCTTCTACCAAATTAGAGCCATATTTTGCATAAGGACCTACAGTAGTACAAATAACTTTAGTTCGATTAACCATGTTAAATAAACTAACTTTATCATTACTATCGGCAATAACTAAAGGCACATTCTTATTAGCTATTTCATCTCTTACTTTTTCCAATTTTTTTAGATTTCTACCTCCAATTGCCCATTTTAAATCTCCATTTGCACCATATTTATCAAATAAATATAATGCAACTAACCTTCCGGTAAAACCTGAAGCACCCCAAACGATAATATCAAACTCTCTTGATTGATTCATATTCAATTTAATTAGTAGATTGTTTAGCTATTTAAAAAACTTATTAACTCTTTCACAGCTCTTCCTCTATGGCTAATTGCTCCTTTATTTTTTTTTGACATTTCAGCAAAAGTAATTTCACATCCATCAGGCGTGAAAATTGGGTCGTAACCAAACCCTTCCACCCCACTTTTAGTTTTTGCAATTCTTCCATTACACTCTCCTTGAAAGATATTCTCCTTTCCATTTACTATAAGAGCAATTACAGTTCTAAATTTTGCATTTCTATTTTTTTCATTCTCCAATTTACTCAACACCTTTTTCATATTATCCTCTGCCCTACAATTCTCGCCTGCATATCTAGCAGAATATACACCTGGCGATCCACCCAGAGCCTCAATCTCTAAACCAGTGTCATCAGCAAAACAATTAAATCCATACCTATCATACACATACTTAGCTTTCTGCAA
>CATIQX010000083.1 GCA_949531795.1 Cryomorphaceae bacterium
AAGTGATCCTGCAACTAATAAATACATTAACTTTTTCATCTTAAATATTTTGTTTGATTAATAATTGAGCAAATATACATCTTTTACTTGCTTAAAAGCTATGTTTGTAATATGAAAATTTCATCCTTTATATTATGTCTAATTTTACTAAGCTGTGGAAATCAACAAAAAGAGACTCCACAAAATATTTTATCTGAAAATAGCTTTATAAACTTATTAAAAGATATTCATTTGGCAGAAGCAAAGTTTGAGCTACATAAAACTAAAGGAATGGAAAATGCAAAAAATGAACTTGCACATAATTACAGCACTATCTATGAAAATTATGAAATAACCATAGATGATTTTGATAAAACGCTTGACTATTACGCACAGCATCCTGAGCAATTAGAAAAAATTTATACTAGTGTTTTAGAGCAGCTGACAAAGGATAGAACTATTTTAGATCAGCAATAAACCAATCAGCATATTTTTTGATGGTCACATCCATATCAGTAAACTGAAAATTAATCATTTTTTCAATTTTTGAAGTATTAAAAGCGCTACTTGTCATTGCACTATTAGCCGTTTCTCTAGTTAATAATGGTTTTTGAGACGTGAAAAAAGCGCGAACAGCTTCTGCACGCCAAGCAATTTCTTTCAGTAATGGAGTTACTTTAATAGTTGACTTTGGTTTGTTTAAGACCACTGCTATCCTATCAAAACAATCACGATATTTTAGATTTGCCCCATTTACAATAAACCGTTCATTTTTTATTTCTGAAAATAATAATTGCAATACCGATTCGGCAACATCATTCACATCAACATATCCAGTGCTGCCTTGAGTATAAAATTTTAGCCCTTTATGTATCTTCTGAAAAATTTGCGAACTTCCTTTTGTCCAGTCGCCTGGGCCTAATATTACTGATGGATTAACAATAACAACATCTAGACCCTCATTACTTGCACGCCATACTTCCTGTTCGGCATAATATTTACTTAAGGCATAATTACTATCTAATTTAGTTATCTTAAATTGACATTCTTCATCCACCATCCCTAAAGTAGAATTGCGTCCTAATGCAGCAATTGAACTAACAAAACCTGCTTTTTTAACGCCACTTGCTAAAGCAACGTTCATAACATTAGCTGTACCTTCAATATTCACTTTTTTAAGTAAATCAGCATCACTGGCATAAAAAGAAACGATAGCTGCGCAATGAATGAGTTTTTCGCAACCCTTCATCCCTTCTGTCAAAGAGGGAATATCATTCACATCACCTTCAACCCAATTTATCTTTTCAAACAAAGTATCCGCATTATAAAAAGAAAATACACTTTTGCAAATACCCAAAGCGGAACTTTTTCTTTTTAAAGCTTTAAAATCATCACCTTTTTTAGCTAATTTTAATAAAATATGTGAGCCAACAAGCCCAGTCCCTCCTGTTACAAATATCATAAAGCAAAGATACATTTTAGTTGCTATTTATTAGTTGTTGGGTACTAGTTTTAGGATTCTTTCTAATTAGCCATTAGAATATAAATATTACGCCTTAGATTTAATAATTTGACTATTTTTGATAAAAATTATTTAAGATGAACTTTGTAGAAGAATTAAAATGGAGAGGAATGATACACGATATCATGCCTGGTACACTTGAGCAATTTGATAGAGAAATAACTTCAGCTTATATTGGTTTTGACCCTACTGCTGATTCTTTACATATTGGGAGTTTAGTTCAAATTATGATTTTGGTGCATCTGCAAAGATGCGGCCACAAACCGCTTGCATTAGTTGGTGGCGCTACTGGTATGGTTGGCGACCCATCAGGTAAAAGTAAGGAACGTAATTTACTAGATGAGAAAACACTAAACCATAACTTGGTTTGCGTACAAAAACAATTAGAACAATTTTTAAATTTTGATTGTGGTGCAAACTCAGCTGAAGTAGTTAATAATTACGATTGGTTTAAAGAATTTAACTTCTTGGAATTTATTCGTGATGTAGGAAAACACATTCCTGTTAACTATATGATGGCTAAGGATTCTGTAAAAAGTAGGCTAGAAAGTGGAATGAGTTTCACTGAGTTTTCCTATCAATTGGTACAAGGGTATGACTTTTACTGGCTTTGGAAAAACAAAAATTGTAAAGTTCAATTAGGAGGGTCGGACCAGTGGGGAAATATAGTAAC
>CATIQX010000084.1 GCA_949531795.1 Cryomorphaceae bacterium
CTCCAACAAGCCCTAGACACTTGGAACACAACAATAGATTTAACTGCAGGATGGAACATGTTTGGATATAATTGTCCAAACCCTATAGATATTACTGAAGGCATCTCTAACCATACAGAAAGCATCATCATAGTAAAAGATAATAATGGAAACCTATACATGCCAGAGTTTTCTTTTAACGGTATAGGAGATTTAACCCCAGGCTATGGTTATCAGATTAAGCTTACAGTGGCAATAGAAGGCTTTAGTCTATGTGATTGGTATGTGAATGATATTCCTGAGGATAATATTGTTTCTCTTCAGGAAGAAGTTGAAAACCTTCAATCTGAATTAGACTCGTTATACTCATTTGGATGTATGGATTCTGCTGCATGTAATTATGATATTAATCATATTTACAACGATTATTCATGTATTTATCCAGAACAAGGATTCGATTGTAATGGAAATTTAGTTGCAGAAATTGGAGATTTTTTCAAAGGTGGTATCCTGTTTTACATAGATAGCTCTAATCAACATGGATTAATATTATCTACTCAAAATATTACCCCCTTACCTAATGGTTGTTGGTCAACAAATATTGATTATAGTTGTCAAACTATTTTAGGGAGCGGCCTGGATAATACTTTAAATATAATTAACCTGTGCCAACAAAGCCCTATTGCTGCTTCTGAGTCTTTAAGCTATACTGGTGGTGGTTATACGGATTGGTATTTGCCATCAAAAGACGAATTATCTTTGGCTCATGAAAATTTATTGAGTATTCCTGATGGTAATACCTTGTTTAATCTTATCGAGGAGAGCTATTGGTCTTCCTCAAGGGTTGGGGGAAATGATTGTTGGACAGTAAATTTAATTACAGGATATGTGTTTGCAAACAGTGTTAATAATTCATTTCCAATTCGCCCAATCCGTTCCTTCTAAGTACTAGTTGAATTGCTGTTACAATACTGGCATATCATCTCCCTTTAATTCGGCAACTTCTAGGCCTATTAAATAAGATAGCTAACATTAAGACAAGAATGCAGCATTGCTTATTGAAGCGTCGTTAAAGAGCCTGTTCTCTTAATCTATTAAATACCCAAAAGTAAAATTATTTATGTTTTTGTACGTATAGATGTATTATGCTTAATAGCCCCACCTATACCTTCTTTTTTGATACCCACCTCTTTTTTGTATATTCGTTTTCTAAATAAATTAGATTATGAAGAAAGAATACAAAGTAGAAGTCGTTAAAGAAAGCGCCTTAAGTTCTTTATTTTTAGGTTCAAGTAAAATGCCTATTAAAAAAATGGAAGCCATAATGAATAAATATGGACAAGAAGGTTGGGATGTCTCTTTTCAGGTAATAGAAAAGCGTCGTTTGCTATTCTTTTGGACAAGAGAGGCTGTTGTAATTACTTTTGTACGAAGTATTAATTAACTATGAAAAAGATAAAATGGAAATAGCAATAGAGTGGGACGGTATATCAGGAGTAATTAAGATTTTATTGCTTATTGCGGTAATCTTTTTTGTAGGATATAAGTTTGGAAGGAAAACCAAATAA
>CATIQX010000085.1 GCA_949531795.1 Cryomorphaceae bacterium
AGAAGATTTAATTTCATTTATAGAAAGTACTATTAAGCCTAAAGTAAGTGATGAAAGCTATAGGACATATAAAAGTGCATATGGTTCAGTATTAAAAGCATTAAATAAAGATTCACTAAACTTCAAAGACTTATCCGAAGATTTAATAGACCAAGTTTTTAAAGTCTGGAAGAATAATCTACGTTCACAAAGTATAAAAACCAACCTATACCATTTTGGCGAAATAATTAACGAAGCAAACAAAAAACGACTTACTCCATACAAGTATGTAAAAGAAAAGAAGTGGAGAAAGAAAAAGGAAAAACTTAACACTAAAGGGCAACCCTACGTTGAAATAGCAAAATGGGAAGATGTTGAAAAAGCTATATCAAAATGCGAAAACTTAATGCATATTGAAGCAGTTGGTTTCTGGCTATTGATGTTTGGAATGCGAGGCTTATACCCTACCGATCTTTGCTCTATTCACGAATATGAATGGACGCAGTATATAGACCACCCTGTACACGGTAATTCAGTTGTATTACATCATACAAGGCACAAAACAAACGAATTGATGTGGATTAAGTATGAATATCCATTTAATGACCTAAAAGAAAAATTAAGGGGATATTTAGAACTAACACACGGATATAAAATTAATAAGAAAACAGGTAAAGAATTTTTAAATACAAAGGAATATACTTTATCCGAAAATGAAAGAGATGGATGGTTCTTTACAAGCTACAATAAAAACAAATGGAATACATTAAGTAAGAATTGTAGAAAGGTAGGATTACCCCCATTTAAAACTGCTCGTAAATCATTTGAAACATATGCCTTACAACTTCAAATAAGTGCAGATATAAGATATAAACTACTTGGACACGCTACTGAAGGAGTTAAACAAAACTATCAGGATTGGCAATGGGATAAACTACAAGACCAAATACACGATGCACACGAATTAGTATTAGCTAACTTCTATATAGATACCCTATACCCTGCCCTAATTAAAAAAGCAGATGAAATATTAGATAAGATGGGAATACCACCTAAAGTATTTAACAATAAATGGAAATGTTAAAACTACCCTTTACTCCCTAATTATTCCAGAAATAGTAAACTCCAAAGCCAGAGATTATAGTAACTATAATACACAAAATAACACCCAATAAATGTGATTCTTTAGTTTCCTTGTTATAAATAAAGTCTTTTAATTTCATATTTTAAAGATAAATAAATTTTAAAAACACTTACTTAATTTTATCCCTTACGATTACAATACTTCGTTTGCATCCATTCAGATACTAAAGGAATACTTTATTTATTATTTACACTCACCCCTTGTCCAACTTACCACACCATCTAACTTAGCTTGGTGGTCATTAAAATATGTTTTATCATTACACCCACAAACATATGATAAATAAGTATATCTCCCATCTGCATCATTTTCCTCATCTTCTGCTAATAAAATATTAGTTTCTATATTATATGCTGCTGCTGCTACTTCATCAATACACAAATCCTCTACCAACTCATCTTTAGAACAACTAATAGTTGATAATCCTAATACTACTAAACCAACAAAACCAATAACTTTTAACTTTTTCATAAACCTTTATTTTTAGTTGTTTATTTAA
>CATIQX010000086.1 GCA_949531795.1 Cryomorphaceae bacterium
AAACTATCTTCAGGTCTTTTGTATACTAAGTTTGCATATTGTGGATCTTCCTTTAGAATTAAATTAGCATTTGGGTTGACACTAATAATACTATCTAATTCCTTTACAAAAGGGCTTTTAGGACGAACAGTTAAAAAAACTGCTTTTCTGTTCTTAATATATTTATTAAATACTCTAATAACATCCTCTCTAGTGACATCATTATACATTTTAATCATATCAGAAACATTATATCTTCCTCTACCTCCCCACTCCATCGATGAAATTGTAGATGCTTTAGAAGAAATGGATGTCTTTTGACTAATTATTTGTGTTTCCATTTCTGTTTTAACCATAGCTAGCTCATTATCAGTAAAACCTTTTTCTTCCCATTCAGCAATTGTATTTCTAATATCAGCTTCAATATTATTGAAGTAAATACCTGGATCTTCTTGCCAGTCAGGAAATGTAAGAACTTGGAAATGAAACTCACCAGCTAACTCACGGCATGGATGATAAACATTTGCTTGCATTGCTTTTTCTGATTTAATAAAATTCTTATAAAATAAAGAATTATTTCCATCTCCCATTAAAGCAGCTAACATATCTAAAGGAGCTTCATCCCTATGATAATTAGGAACTGTAGGAAAAACTACATCAGTTAAGGGTAAATATACGTTATCAGTATATCCAGTATACAGATCAGATGAAAGCCTAGGTGTGCTTACTTTTTGTCTTCTTACGGTTGCTCCTTTTTTAATACTTGAAAAATACTTTTCAACTAGTGGCATAACTTCTTCTGTAGTAATATCGCCAGCAATAGTAAGAATTGCATTATTTGGACCATACCATCTTAAAAAGAAGTCTTTTAAATCTTGAAGTGTAGCTCTATCAAGGTCATCTACATATCCAATTACAGGCCAGCTATAGGGATGTCCATTTGGATATAACGTTTGTCCTAAAATCTCTGTACTCAATCCGTAAGGTTGGTTAATCTGATTTTGGTATTTTTCATTTTTTACTGCATCTCTCTGGTTTTCAAACTTTTCTTGCGTAACTGCATTTAGCATAAAACCCATCCTATCTGATTCTAACCATAAAGCAGTCTCTAAATAATTACTTGGAAGTGTCTCATAATAATTAGTCCTATCAGAATTAGTTGTTCCTTGAAAAGTTCCTCCAGCATCTCCAATAATTCTAAAGTGCTGCTCATCACCTACATGTTCAGAACCTTGAAACATCATGTGCTCAAAAAAGTGAGCAAAGCCTGACTTTCCAGCTGTTTCTCTATTACTTCCAACATGATATGTAACATCTACATGTACAATAGGGTCAGAATGATCTTCATGAATTAATACTGTAAGTCCGTTTGGAAGCTCCCATTTTTCATAAGGAATATCCATAGGATTGGTACTAGCGGGTTTTACTAAAGTTGTTTCAGTAACATCCTGTGCAACTAAGGTTGATCCAAGCAGCAATGCTACAAAAAGATTAGTTTTCTTCATTTTCCTCATTATTTTTATTCGTATTATTGTCTTCATTTTCTTCTGTAGAAGTTTCATCAGTTATTGTCTCTTCATTTTCAATAGCATCAACTATTTCATTTTCAATTACATTTCCTTCTTCATCTAATAACAATTCTTCCTCCTCTTCCCATTTGGAAACACTAGCAACTGAAGCTATACTATCC
>CATIQX010000087.1 GCA_949531795.1 Cryomorphaceae bacterium
AATCCAAATGCAAGGCATTTTCTCTAGGGTCATTATCGGACTTTTTGAGTTCAAAACCTTTAACTATTTTATTTTGAAAAGTAAAGGCTAAAAAATCAAGTGCTGATTTATTTGTTCTAGCTACTGTATATTTCTCAAAATCTTTCTTTTCTGAATAGCCGACAAAAATATACTCATTGCAAGGCATAACATCTCCTCCTTCTGCTCTTGTGCTTAAAGGCATCCTTATAACATCATCACTAGAAATTTTACTTATAACATCAGCTATAGCATCTATCTCACTAATTCTATCGTCAATTATATTAGGAATAACTAGCTTATCAGAAATTACAAAAGCGATATCTCGTGAAAAAATCTGATTTAAACCCTTAATATTTTGAGGCCTAAATACCTCAACAGCATACTTTTTAAATACAGCAACTAATGCATCCATCTCTTTTACGCAGGATTCATTTGTTGGGAAAGTTCCTTCTTTTACATGAGCTTTAGATTTAGGGTCGTAACAATCCTCAAAATTAGGTGTGCCACCAAAATCGATAGCGATACCCAATATTACAGACTTTAGTTTACCTGATTCGTTATCAATATTTATCTTTATCATAATTAATTGCAAATTTAATTTTTAAAAAACATTTAAGGCTTAGTTTTTGTAATTAACATTTATTAACAATTTAATTGGGGAAATTTAGTTTCTACTAGTGATGCTATTGAAATCAATTTGTATTTTTGAAAAATATATGATAAAAAAAAATTTAAAATTAAAATCCACTAAGCGTTTTAACTTTGCTGGCTTAATAGCTCCTTTTAAGGATGAAAAAAATCAGAAAATATTTGCTGCAGTTTTAATTCTTACCTCTCTATATTTAATTATTGCTTTTGTATCTTTCTTTTTTAAGTGGGAAGCAGATGATAGTTTAGTTTCAGGAAAAGATTTATCGGATATAATTACAGATAAGAAAATTAAAAACTCTATAGGAGGCTTAGGAGCCTATACAGCTAACCTGTTTATTAAATTATGGTTTGGAATTGCAGCCTTTTTCATTCCTTTAATTAGTCTATTAGCAGGCTTAAAATTACTTGGCCTTAAAAAATATTCTCTCAGCTCTTTTATTTTTAACGGAATACTTGGAATGTTAATTATCCCAATATTTATTCGTCACTTTTTTGGAGGAACAATTTCAGCAGGTGGTATTGGAATTTACACCAATGAACTAATGAGTTCAGCAATTGGAGTGCTAGGAACTTCCCTTTTATTAATTACTATTTCAATCGTTTATATCGCTATCTTTTTTGAGATTGATGCTGATAAAATTCAATCTTTTATTGCTAAAATAAAACCTAATAAAAGAAAGATAAAACAGGAGGAAAATGAGCCTGTATTAAGAACAACTTTTGGTGAAATTTTGTCAGAAACAGTACTGGAAGAAAAGCAAGTAGAAACACTTACAGAAACGGAATACATTCCTTTATCAGAAGAACCAACTTTAGTAACACCACCAGTAAAAGAAAAAGCAGAAACAACAGCACAAGAAGAAGGATTAGGACTTGAAGTAACCGAAACTACTAATGAAGAAACTCTAAGTGAAACTGAAATTGAAAAGAAACTAAAAGAACTTGGTGATTTTGATCCTACCCTTGAACTTTCACAATTCAAAATGCCAGGAATGGATTTATTGAATGACTATGGGGCAGGTAAAATTGAAATAGATAAAGAAGAACTTGAAAACAACAAGAACAGAATTGTTGAAACTTTAGGACATTATAAAATTGGAATTGCTTCTATTTCAGCTACTGTAGGACCAACAATTACCCTTTATGAAATTATACCAGAAGCAGGAATTAGAATTTCAAAAATTAAAAATTTAGAAGATGATATTGCCCTTAGTTTAGCTGCTGAAGGAATACGTATTATTGCCCCTATACCTGGAAGAGGAACGATTGGTATTGAAGTGCCTAATGCTAAAAAAAATACAGTTTCTATGTTAGAAGTTTTGAAATCAGAAAAGTTTCAGAATTGCAACATGGAGCTACCCATTGCTTTTGGGAAAACTATTTCGAATGAGACCTTTGTAGTAGATCTGGCTAAGATGCCTCACTTACTTATGGCTGGAGCAACAGGGCAAGGAAAATCAGTAGGACTAAATGCAATACTAGCTTCTTTATTATACAAAAAACACCCGTCTCAAGTTAAATTTGTATTAGTGGATCCTAAAAAGGTTGAACTCACCTTATTCAATAAAATTGAAAGACACTACTTAGCAAAACTACCTGATGATGGAGAGGCTATAATTACTGACACCAAAAAAGTAGTAAATACTGTGAATTCGTTGTGTATTGAAATGGATGATCGATATGAACTTTGTAAGCAAGCACAATGTCGTAATATTAAGGAATACAATGCAAAATTTATCACTAGAAGATTAAATCCTAATGATGGACACAGGTACTTACCTTATATTGTTTTGGTGATAGATGAATTTGCTGACTTAATCATGACTGCAGGAAAAGAAATTGAAACTCCAATTGCTCGTTTAGCACAACTTGCACGTGCTATTGGTATTCATTTAATTGTTGCTACACAAAGACCTTCAGTTAATGTAATTACAGGAATGATAAAAGCAAATTTCCCAGCTAGGGTAGCATTTAAAGTTACCTCTGCAATTGATTCAAGAACAATTATGGATAGTAAAGGTGCAGAACAATTAATTGGTATGGGAGATATGCTTATTTCTACAGGAAGTGATTTAACACGCCTACAATGTGCCTTTATAGATACTCCAGAAGTAGAGAAAATCTGTGAGTTTATTGGCTCACAAAGAGCTTATCCGCAACCTTATTTGTTACCAGAATACGAAGGAGAAGCAGAAGCAGTTGGAGGGAAAGCTGACCTAGAAAATAAGGATGCAATGTTTGATGAAGCCGCATTGGTGTTAGTACAACATCAATCAGGATCAACATCACTAATACAAAGGAAACTACGACTTGGCTACAACAGAGCAGGTAGAATTATTGACCAACTAGAAGCTGCTGGAATAGTTGGACCGTTTGAAGGCAGTAAAGCCCGAAAAGTGTTAGTTAGAGACGAAATGGAATTAGAAGAATTATTAAGAAAATTAAATAACAATGACTAAATTACTCACAACATTTTTAATAGCATTAAGCACAACCCTAATAGCTCAGGAAGAACTAGCCAAAGATGTGCTTGACAGACTAAGTACAACTACTCAGTCATATAAAAATATGAAAGTTGGTTTTGATTTCATTATTGAAAACAAAACCCAAAATATTAATGAAAAACAAAAAGGAATTTTAGTACTGCAAGATGATATGTTCAGATTAGAGATAGAGGAACAGATTATCATCAATGACGGGGAAAATCAGTGGATTTACATGACTGACATGAACGAAGTACAGATAATGGAGCATGATCCTGAAGAACAGTTAATGAGTCCAAAAAAACTATTCACTATTTATGAAGAAGAAGGTTATAAATATAGTTATGTAGGAGCAAAGTCAGAAAATGGCAAACGCTTACAAATTATTGATTTATTTCCTAAAGAAAGTGGTGCTTTTATGAAAGTAATTTTAGCAATAGATGCAGCCAAAAACCAATTACACAAAATTACTATGCTCGATAAAAATGGGGGGACATATACTTATTTAATAACAAGTTTTAAAAGTAATACTATTGTTGAGTCTTTTAATTTTAATACTACTAGCTATCCAGGAATTGAAATAATTGATTTAAGGTAACTATTTAGTCAATAGTACGCTTCCTACTTTTTTATGAAAGGCTCCTAGTTCGTCAACAATTAGAATAGCCCATGAATACGAACCAATCTGAGCATCAGCACCATCCCACCACTCATTAATATCTTCTGTTTCAAAGATTATCTCACCCCAATTATTATAAATATAAAATGAATAAGATTTATACTTATTCATTCTTAACCCATGAGGGCCAAATTGATCATTATTACCATCATTATTTGGTGTAAATGAAGTTGGAACATGTAATACAAAATCAAAATACATGACGATAGATTTTGTAATAGAATCTATACAATTATTAAGATCTTTAACGATTAATTTTACATCATAAATTCCAGCATTATCATAAACATGAGAAGGACTTTCAATAACAGAGTAAATTGAATCACCAAAATCCCATAAGTAAGGGGTTCCGTTTATAGATGTATTCAGAAAGTTTATTTCAGGATCCAAAGTTGATATGGTATATGGATTATATTTAAAATTAGCTATAGGATTGCCTAAAACATTAATGTTTTTTATTATTGAATCTCTACAGCCAGAAGCGGTCTCAATTAGCAAAGAAACTTGATAATCTCCTATTTGATCATACAAGTACGTAACAGAATCTTCATAAGATTCAAAGCCATTTCCAAAATCCCAAATTAAAGAATTAAACATACCCGAAGAGGAAAGCGAAGTGTTAAAAAAAGTAGTTGGATTATTGATACATATTCCCTCATAATCAAAATTAGCAGAGAAATTTGATTGAACATCTATTAAAATAGAATTACTTTCATTTTTACACCCAAATTCATCAGTTACAATAACTGAATAGTCCCCAGAAGTATCGACTAATAATTCTGAAAATATAGAACCATTACTCCAAAGATAAGAATCATAAACAGAGTTCGTTTGTATAGTAAGATCAATCCCTTCACAAATAAGAAGAGGTCCTAATGCTGAAATAAAAGGAGTAGGATTTTCATGTATCTCTACAAAGACACTATCATACCCAAAACATCCGTTAGCATTTAACACTTCTACTATTAATTTGAATGTCCCTGAAGAATTAAGATTTAAAGTAACATTTTCTGACCCAGCACCTGATATAATTGTAGCTATTGAAGAGTTCTCAATTTCCCAATTATAAACAGATCCA
>CATIQX010000088.1 GCA_949531795.1 Cryomorphaceae bacterium
AAAAACAGAAGCATAAATGTATCAACCTTTATCACATATTCATCCAGATGCTAGAATAGCAAAAAATGTCGTTATAGAGCCTTTTACTTCAATTGAAAACAATGTTGTGATTGGTCAAGGTACTTGGATAGGTTCTAATGTTACTATAATGACTGGAGCTAGAATAGGAAAAAATTGTTCAATCTTTCCAGGGTCTGTTATTTCGGCAGTTCCTCAAGATTTAAAATTTGATGGCGAAGATACAACTTCGGTTATTGGAGATAATACAATTATTAGAGAATGTGTAACAATCAATCGAGGTACTAATGATAGAAATAAAACTGTAATTGGTAAAAATTGTTTAATAATGGCTTATTGTCATATTGCTCACGATTGTATTGTTGGTGATAATAGCATCTTTTCGAACAATTCAACTTTAGCAGGACATGTTACTGTTGGTTCTTATGTTATTTTAGCTGGAATGGTTGCTGTCCATCAATTTTGTGCAATCGGAAATCATGCTTTTGTAGCAGGTGGGTCGTTAGTAAGAAAAGACATCCCCCCTTTTGTAAAAGCAGCAAGAGAACCAATTTCTTATGTTGGAATTAATTCAGTTGGATTAAGAAGAAGAGGTTTTGATAGTAAAGTGATTATGCAAATTCAAGCAATATATAGAACCTTGTATCAAAAAAAATATAATAATACTCAAGCTGTTAATATTATGGAAGCAGAAATGGAAGCTACTAAAGAAAGGGATGAAATAATATTGTTTATTAAAAATTCACAAAGAGGAATAATGAAAGGATATTTTAAAAATTAAAAATTATGGCAAGTTCATCTGATATTAGAAAAGGTCTTTGTATTAATTACAGTAATGATATATACAAAGTAATAGAGTTTCTTCATGTTAAGCCCGGAAAGGGTCCTGCGTTTGTTAGAACAAAGCTTAAAAGTGTTACAAATGGAAAAGTTATTGATAATACATTTTCTGCAGGTCATAAAATTGATGAAGTAAGAGTAGAAACAAAAAAATTTCAATTTTTATATAAGGATGGTCTTACTTATCATTTTATGAACGTAGATGACTATAATCAAATAACTATTGAAGAAAACTTACTTGACTCTTGTCAATTCTTAAAAGAAGGTGAAGTTGTTACTGTGTTGACAAATACAGAAGATGGATCTAGCCTTTCTATAGAAATGCCTCAAAGTGTCATACTTGAAGTTTCAGCAACTGAGCCAGGACTTAAAGGCAATACTGCTACTAATGCAACAAAGCCTGCTACTTTAGAGACAGGAGCGACTATAAATGTCCCTTTATTTATAAATGAAGGTGATTCAATTAAAATAGATCCTGAAAAGGGATCTTACTTAGAAAGAGTTAAAAATTAAATAAATTTTATGAGCATATTAGTAAACAAGAATTCCAATATTGTTGTGCAAGGTTTTACTGGAAGCGAAGGAACATTCCATGCAGAACAAATGATTGCCTATGGAACAAATGTGGTAGGAGGGGTTACACCTGGTAAAGGAGGTCAGGAACATTTAGGAAGACCTGTTTTTAATACAGTAAAAGAAGCAGTTGATAAAGTAGACGCAAATACTTCAATTATTTTTGTTCCTGCTGGTTTTGCCGCAGACGCGATAATGGAATCTGCGGATTCAGGGATTAAAACAATAATTGCAATTACAGAAGGAATTCCTATTGCCGATATGACTAAAGTTGGTCAATATATTAAAAATATGGATTGTACTTTAATTGGTCCAAATTGTCCTGGTATCATCACACCTGACGAAGCAAAAGTTGGTATTATGCCAGGTTTTGTTTTTAAAAAGGGAAAAGTTGGTGTGGTTTCTAAATCTGGAACGTTAACATATGAAGCTGCTGATCAGGTTGTTAAACATGGTTTAGGAATTTCTACTGCCATTGGTATTGGAGGTGACCCTATAATCGGAACAACTACTAAGGATGCTATAAAGTTATTTATGGAAGATTCAGAAACAGATTGTATTGTTATGATTGGTGAAATAGGAGGGCAGCTTGAAACTGAAGCTGCATTATGGGTGAAAGAAAATGGAAATAAAAAACCTGTTATTGGATTTATTGCGGGTGAAACTGCTCCAAAAGGTCGAACTATGGGGCATGCTGGTGCAATTGTTGGAGGAGCTGAAGATACGGCTGAAGCTAAAAAGAAAGTTATGATTGAATGTGGAATTCACGTTGTAAATTCTCCTGCAGAAATTGGAAAAAAAGTAGCAGAGGTTATGCTATAAATTACTAAATTTACTTAATGAGTTTGTTAGAGGGAAAAACTGTCATAATTACTGGAGCTAGTAGAGGTATTGGTAGAGGAATTGCTCTTGTTTTAGCTAGTCATGGTGCAAATATTGCTTTCACATACAGTCAGTCGGTAGATTCAGCCAATAAGCTTGTTTGTGAAATTACTGATTTAGGGGTTGTTTGTAAGGCGTACAAAAGTAACGCAGCCAGTTTTAACGAATCGCAAATACTAGTAGAAAACATTTTAAAAGATTTTGAAACCTTTGATGTACTGATAAACAATGCAGGTATTACAAAAGATAATCTCTTAATGAGGATGAGTGAAATGGACTTTGATAAAGTTATTGAAGTTAATTTAAAGTCAGTTTTTAATATGGTTAAGGCAACTCAAAAGATTTTCCTTAAAAAAAGATCTGGAAGTATCATAAATATTAGCTCAATTGTTGGTGT
>CATIQX010000089.1 GCA_949531795.1 Cryomorphaceae bacterium
GGTATATCATCAGATTAAAGTTTCTGGTTATGAAAATAAATTGATGACAGGAATAGTAATTACTGGAGGTGGTGCGCAAATAAGAAACCTAAAGCAGTTAGTTGCTTTTGTTACCGGAAAGGAAACTCGAATTGGTTTTCCTAATGAACATTTAGGGAGCGAGTCAAAGGATACTGTTGTTAGTCCAATGTATGCTACAGGTGTGGGCTTAGTAATGAAAGGGTTTGAGCATGAGGAATACACTAAAGTTCCATCAAAAAGAGCAACCAATATCAATCACGATGAAAATAAAGAGATAGATGAGGCGCTATTAGATGGAGATAGAAATGTTGAGCCGACATTGATGGATAAGTTTACAGGATGGTTTACTGAAGAAAATATAGATTAATAAATTAATAAATTCAAAAAAAGAAAATTATGAGTGCAATTGACTTAGGAATGGATTTCCAAATGCCAAAAAACCAATCTTCACAAATTAAAGTGATGGGTATTGGAGGAGGAGGAAGTAATGCTGTGAATTATATGTTTGAACATGGGATTAAAGGGGTAGATTTTGTGATTTGCAACACAGATGCACAAGCTCTTGAAGCAAGTCCGGTGCCAATTAAAATTCAGTTAGGAGCTAGCTTAACGGAAGGTTTAGGAGCGGGTTCTAATCCTCAAGTAGGGAGAGAAGCAGCTGAAGAGAGTGCTGATAGAATTACTGAACTGTTAGATTCCAATACTAAAATGTTATTTTTGACTGCAGGTATGGGTGGTGGTACTGGGACTGGAGCTGCACCTGTAATTGCTGAAATTGCACGTGAAAAAGGAATCCTGACTGTGGGTGTAGTTACGAATCCATTTTCTACAGAAGGAGGTTATCGTAAGCAATATGCTGAAGATGGTTTAGCAGAATTAAAAAAGTATGTTGATACTTTATTAATCATTAATAATGATAAGTTGATTGAAGTATATGGCGATCTAACTTTTACTCAAGCTTTTGGGAAAGCAAATGAGGTATTAAATACGGCTACAAAAGGAATTGCTGAGGTAATATCTCAACATTTATTAGTTAATATTGACTTAAATGACGCTCGTAAAGTATTAGAAAATAGCGGTACAGCTGTAATGGGGCAAGCTATCGCAGAAGGTGAAAATAGAGCTATTGAAGCTGTAATGGGAGCTTTGGATTCTCCTCTATTAAATGATAATGATATTACTGGTGCTCAACAAGTATTATTGAAAATAGTAACCGGAAATGGGGACGACGAAATTAAAATGTCAGAGCTATTTAAAATTAAAAATAAAATACAAGAGGCTGCTGGTCGTAATGTAAATATTATTGAGGGAATTGGTATTGACCCTGAATTAGGTGCTGCTGTAAGTGTAACTGTTGTAGCTACAGGATTTGAGGAAAAAAGAAAGCCGAAAGGAACAACTATTGTTGGTTTGGATGAAGAACAAGAAAAAGAGGGTGTTCAAGTCAATGATAAGATTGAATCATTATTAAGTATTGAGCCTGCTGTAGATTTATCTCTAAATAATAGTCCTCAACATATTTTGGATTTGGAAGAAGAATATATTGCTCCAAATAATGAGTTAATAACTTTTGGAAAACCTGAAACCATCGGAAATAACCCTAAAATTGCGGAGGAAAAAAAGATAGTTTTTGAATTGAATATTGATGAGGAAGAAGAAAACCCTGAGCAAGTAATTAGTTCTATTTTGCAGCAAGAAACTAAGGTAGAAATGAAAACCATTGTCTTAGAAATGGGTGATGAGGAAGAGGTTGATACATTAAACACTATGGAAAGTATTCCTAAGGTTAACTCAGATAATATGAAGGTTGAGGCTAGAGAGAGAGAAAGTAGATTAAGAGCTATTTCTCAGCAGTTAAGAACACCCTCAGGCTTAACAAATTTGGAGGATATACC
>CATIQX010000090.1 GCA_949531795.1 Cryomorphaceae bacterium
GCCATCTTTTAATGTAATTATCCTGTTGCACATATTAGCTATTTCATGTTCGTGTGTAACAACTAATATTGTTTTTCCCTCATTATTTATTTTTTTTATCAGACTCATTACTTCTTCGGAAGTTTGTGAGTCTAGAGCTCCTGTTGGTTCATCTGCTAGTAGTACTTTTGGTTGTGATGCTAATGCTCGAGCAATAGCCACTCTTTGTTTTTGACCACCAGATAGTTCACTGGGTAGGTGTCCTGCCCATTTGGATAATCCTACTTTTTTTAGATACTCATGTGCTATCTCTTGACGTTCTTTACTTCCTATTCCTTGATAATAAAGAGGAAGTGCAACATTTTCAACAGCAGTTTTATAGTTTATTAAATTAAAAGATTGAAAAACAAAACCCAGAAATTTATTTCGATATTTGGCTGCCTTTGTTTCATCAAGATCTTTTATGGGAATACTGTCTAAATCGTATGATCCTAACTCATAGTTATCCAACATCCCAATAATATTTAAAAGTGTAGACTTTCCAGAACCAGAGGATCCCATAATAGCAACTAATTCACCTTCATTAATTTTTAGGTCAATTCCTTTTAAAACATGCAAGGAATTTTCCCCCATTTGGTAGGATTTGTGAAGATTAGTTATGTTGATCATATAATTAATTTATTGAGTGTAAATGTACTCAAATATAGTGTTGTGTAAAAAACAGTATCGTTGAATCTTAGAGATTTAAAATTAAGGGCTTTTTCATTTTTTATAATTCATAAATATATTCACAAGAATTTTTTCAAACCAAAAATATGTAATTGAGCTGAGCACCACAATACGCTATAAGGCGTAATTTAAGACAAGTGCTAAAGTAAATTTATTGTTCTTAATTAATTTGCTCCACCCAATCCCCATGCTCTTTGATAAGATCAATTAAGGCAGTTACAGCCTTTTCCTCAGAGATATTTTTTTCCACTACAGTTTGTTCTTTATAAAGTGTAATCTTTCCTTTACCAGTACCCACATATCCATAATCTGCATCAGCCATTTCTCCAGGCCCATTTACAATACAACCCATGATTCCAATTTTAAGACCTTTCAAATGACTTGTTTCTTTTCGAATTTTTGCTGTGGTTTCTTGTAGATCAAAAAGAGTCCTTCCACAGCTTGGGCATGATATATATTCTGTTTTTGAAATACGAGTTCGGCTAGCTTGTAATATTCCAAATGCTAAAGAATTTATTGACTGGTACGAACCACAATTCTCAGCGGCAATAAATATTCCATCTCCTAAACCATCTAACAATAAAGCCCCAAAATCAGCACTTGCTGAAAGTTGCAATTGTTCTTCTGGTAAATCGTTATAAGCTCTTCCAATAATAACGGGAGTTTTTATTTTATTACACATTAGTTCTGCGAATAGTTTTCTTTGTTCTGCTAAGCCATTATCATTGTAAGTGTCTATTATTAAAACAGCTGTAGTATCTGTTCTTAACTTTGCGTAAAGCTCCTCACTCAAATCTGCAAGACAAATATAAACCAGATTTAGTTTTTTAGAAATTTCTGATTCATCCAAATAGTCATTTATCGTTAAAAAAGGATATCCCTTTTTATGTTCTTTCCATTTTTGATAATTGTAAATAACTCCTAAAGTACCTGGTACTTCAAAATTCACATCATGATTACCAACAAAAACATAATCGGCCGCCATATCAGTAAGGTGCCATTTATCTAAAGGTACGGAGTAGTTGTATCCCAATGCAAAAAAGCTGGCAGGGGTAATCTTTTCTTTTAAACAATAGTCAGCCATTACTACGGGGACATTATTGTTGCCTATATTTAAAACATTAGTTGTTTCTCTTTTTATATAATCATATGAATGAATCGGATTTTTTGTAATTTCTTCTATCTTTTCATGTCCTTCTACTTCATCAAAATGAGAAAGTAATTGCTGTGCAACTGGCATTTCAAACTCTGGAGCTTCTGTTAGGGAAACTCTTATTGTATCGCCAATTCCATCAGCTAAAAGGGTTCCTATTCCCACTGCCGATTTTATTCTTCCATCTTCACCCTCACCAGCTTCAGTAACTCCTAAATGAAGAGGATAGTTCATTTCTTCTTGTATCATTTCAGCTACTAACATTCTATACGCTTGTACCATCACTCTTGTATTAGATGCCTTCATGGAAAGGATAATTTCATGATAATCTTCATCTCTACATATACGCAAAAATTCCATTGCTGATTCCACCATACCTTTTGGAGTATCTCCATATCTGCTCAATATCCTATCGGACAAAGAACCATGATTTGTGCCAATACGCATAGCTGTTCCGTGCTCTTTACAAATTTTAACAAGTGGGGTAAACTTTTTTCTAATTCTTTCTAATTCTTCTGTATAGCTTTCATCAGTATATTCAATTTCTTCAAACTTTTTTTTGTCAGCGTAGTTTCCAGGATTTACTCTTACTTTTTCCACAATAGTAGCCGCTACTTCTGCAGCATTTGGAGTGTAATGTATGTCAGCAACAAT
The DNA here is from genome assembly GCA_949531795.1 of Cryomorphaceae bacterium. Lineage (GTDB taxonomy): Bacteria > Bacteroidota > Bacteroidia > Flavobacteriales > BACL11 > UWMA-0277. The sequence goes on from CATIQX010000090.1 coordinate 2,516, forward strand.
TGGAGTAGTATATCCTCTTCTTAGTAGTTCTTCTTTAATATTTTTCAGATTGTGAGCCTCCTTTTTACTAGGAGCAGTTATACGTACTAGTTTACAGCCTGCCTCTATCATTCTTATGGATTCATTTACAGTAGCCTCCGTATCCATAGTATCGCAGGTAGTCATGGATTGTACATGAATAGGATTGTTTCCTCCAAAAATTAAATTTCCTACTTTGACCTCACGTGTTTTAAATCGTGAATATTGGGTTAATGAATTACAATAGTTCATTTATATTTTTACTACTTTTTTAGTTATTTCTTCTTTAAAGTTAGATATTTTAATGAAATAAATCCCATTTTCAAATTGCTCTAAGTTTATAGTTTCAGAATTAAACCCTGATTTTGTTATTATTCTTTCCAAGATTATTTTTCCAAGATTATCTTGAAGTGTTAGTTTTGTTTTTTCATTAGATATGCCTTCAATTGTTAAGATATTTTTTGTTGGGTTTGGATATATCTCCCAATTATTTTCTTGTCCAACTGTTTTGGTTGTTTCTGTAGATCCTATTGTAAATTGGTGAATAATATTCGTCCCAAAATCAGCATTAAAAGACTTCAGCCATGAAGCTCCAATTTCACGAAAACGAACCATACCTCCTCCATCATTATTTGCCCAAAAGTCTAATCCATCCTCATCAGTATCATTCACCACAAATGTATAGCAGCCTGGATTAAAAGTTAAAGTATCTCGATATTGAATGTTTGCGTAAAGACTACCACTTGTGAATTCAACATTACCATTGTCATTGTAAAAATCCCATGTCGTTTCTGATTCTTGCGTGAAAGTATTTATCACACCACCATTTGTTCCTAACCAAAGGGCAAATATTTCTGGATATTCTGGCACATTTTCAAATTCACTTTTCATAGTGTTATTTTCTGCATAGTCATCAACTTGTCCATTAGGGTTGGAAAGAATTACTTCAAAAGTATTTTCGCTTCCCGACCAGTTAGTTAAGTTTGGAAGCTCTACATTTTCAGACTCTAAAAAAGCTAGATTACCTGTCCAGTTATAAGTATGTGAATTACCTCCAATTACTTTGTATTCAATGTCTAAAGTAGTTAATGGACTACTTCCATAATTTCTGATTGTAATTAAAGGTTTTCCACAAATTGGATTTTTCCGGCTATACTCATCTTTTAATGAGGGCTTTATAATATCTATAATCTCAGCTGAATTCGAAAAATTAGCATCTTCATATTGAAACAGTTGACACTCAACAATATAAGAGGGGGTTTGAGTCCCACCCCATGAGTAAGATTGAAAATCGACGTTTAATTCAATAGAATCTCCCCCTGTAATATGTGGTGTTATATCATGATCAAAAGCTTGAGCTCTTTTTCCAGGACACCAGTTTGCTCTATCATAAATCCAAGTTCCTCCTTGAGGATAAATAGGATTTTCTCCACAATCCGAATCCCAATTGTATTGAGTATGAGTAAGGCTTCCATTAATATTTACAAAATAATCAATCGGCTTAAACTCAGCAGCAGAAGCATTATTATCAAACCCATGTCCTGTTGTTGTCATTTTTACTGATGCCTGAGAACTATTTGGTTCAATAAATTTTGTTTGAGGCGTTAATTTATTAGCTTCAAAGTCACTTGAAGAAATATAGTTATACCCACCACTATAAATGTTTTCAAGTTTCACTACATCCCTCTCAGGAGTTCCTTCAATAAACTCAAAATCAAGCGTAGCACTAAATCCTGATGACCAACCGCTATAATGACATCTAATTTCAACAGAATCTCTTAGAATTTGAATAAAATCAGTAACATCGAATACTGTTGTAAACTCCCAGTTGTTTGTTAAACCACTTCCGTAAGGCGTAATTACTCTAGCCAATTCATAATTTTCAATCACATCATAGACAGTATACCATGTATAGTTGGTAAGCAAGAGTGATGAGTTAGCAGACATAAAATTAGAATCAATGATATTCCCTAAACTATCAAAATCCATATTGTAGTAATTAGCCATCCAGCCATTTATTGTGTCAGTAGAAATTGTTGGGTTGTTTGTGTCATTAAACTCTATTATTTCATAATGTGTGTGTAGTGTTGAGTCTATAGTATTTGTTATGGTGTCCCAGAAATGAAGATATGTTGAATCAGTACTGTAATGTATAGAGTCTGTTATGATTCCGTTTACCGTAAACAAAGGAGCTGTCTCTAGAGTTGAATCAATTTCTCCTGTTCTGTGTCTAACAAAAATTTGAGAAGTATAATCCCAATCAGAACAACCGCCAGTAGCACAGCCCATAGTATAATTTAAGTATACTTTTCTGTAGTCTTTTGTTGCGTCAGGAAGTTCTCCCCAGGCATCATAATTTCCGTACCAAGTCATGTCAGTATGGTCGTGTATACGAACAGTTGTTGTGTCGCCTGCAATTAACGTTATACAAAAAAGTGATGCAAATAAAGATAGTAATTTTGTTTTCATAATCTGAAGTATTTAATCTACAAAGTTAGGCTTAATTTTCAATTTTAGTAACACCGCCCGAAACGATTAATTTCATAATTTCAGATGAGGGCTTATCAATTGGAGTAATATAAGATTTTTCTACTACAAAAAGTTGTCCGGAAAAAGCATAAGAGTGAGGAAGATAAACTAAAATTTTATCCCCTTTAATTCCTAATGAATTTAAATTTTCATTTGTAATGAAACCAATTCGCTCAATAGATGAATTCTCATAAAGTTTTATCAGTACTGGCTGGTCAAATCCTTTCTTATTTCCCACAAAGGTGCTCATCAAATCTTTTACTGAGGAGTAAATTGTTTGAAGTAACGGCGCTCTTTTTAGTAGGTTTTGAAAAAAGGAGTTTATGGGACTTGCAATTGCTGCTGAACCAATAATTCCAATTATTGTGATTAGGGCAATAACAATAACAAGGCCTAAGCCTGGAAATAAACCGGGGATGATTGTATCTATTTTATTAAAAGTCCATACTACAAAAGCCCCTGTTACTGTTATGGGTACCGTATATAACAATCCTTGTAAGAAATAATTAATAATTTTTTTCATGCTTATAAAGTTTAGTTTTCTTTTCAAGTATAAAGGTACTAATCTTTAAAATATATAGCTATGAAAAAAATAGTTTTTAGTTTATTCTTCTTTTTGGATCTATTTTATTTACTGCCCAAACTAGTTTTACTTAACTAGTAATAAAATCAAAGCACATAAAAAGATTGTTATTATAAATGGTTTTATTTTGAGCGCTTATTTCTTATCATATTCTCATGTTGAAAAGTATTAGTATTCATTTCTATTTCCACTTCCATCCTTTGTAATTTTGAGAATATAAAAAACTTTAAAAATGAAAAAGTCTATTCTACACTTTATTGCTATAACACTTTTAGTGAGTTCATGCGTCACACCCAAGATACATAATGCTTTATTATCTGAAAACGAAAGAGTAAGTAATAAGTTAACGGCTAACGAGAAGATGGTGTTGCGATTAAATGATGCTTTAGAAGAAAAAGAAGGGAATATTCTTATTATTGAAAATCTTCTTTCAGAATTAAGAAATGATTCTGTTCTGAACGGAAAGGCTCTTACTATTTTACAAGATAAGTATAGTGAACTTAGTGATACTTATGATTTACTTACTTCTAAGAGTAGTAGGTATATGGCGGATAAAGCTAAGGAAACTAAAAAATTATTAGAACAATTGGAACAAGTACAGACTGCACTTTTTGCAAAAGAAGATGAGTTGAATAATCTATCGAAATCGTTAGATGTCAAGGAAGAAGAGTTGAGGTTAGCAGAAGAGGAGCTATCTGCTCGTTCTATAAGGGTTACTGAGTTAGAAACTATTATTAATAGAAAGGACTCTATGGTTACTTCCTTGAAAAAGTCAATTTCAAAAGCGCTAATTGGTCTTGAAGGAGAAGGATTGACTATTGAACAGCGAAATGGTAAAGTATATATTTCATTAGAGGAAGATCTATTATTCGCCTCAGGTAAATATATAGTAAATAATGGAGGTGTTGCAGCACTTGATAAGTTAGCAACGGCTTTATCTGCCCAAACAGATTTAGAAATTTTAGTAGAAGGGCATACAGATGATATTCCTTTAAGTGGCAAAGGATTGGTGAAAGATAATTGGGACTTGAGTGTCATGCGTGCGACCAATGTTGTAAAGGTGCTTACAAAAAATCCAAGCTTAAATCCTTTGCAATTGACAGCTGCCGGAAGAGCAGAGTTCGCGCCTATTTCTAGTAATGAGACAAAGGAAGGTAGGAGTTCTAATAGAAGAATTGAAATGATTCTATCTCCAAACCTAGATGATTTATTTGACTTGTTAGATTAACATGAAGTACTTGCCTTTAATTCTATTATTTCTGATTGCATTTTTCTTTCTGAAGAAAATATTTTTTGATAATACCGACTATAAAGCTATGGTTAGTGATGGGGGAATTATTATTGATGTTCGTTCAGAGGCTGAGTTTTATTCGGGACATATTGTAAACTCATTAAATATTCCTTTAGGAGCCCTAACTTCTAACCTTAACCATTTGAATGATAAAGATCAGGCAATTATTACTTGTTGTGCTTCTGGAATTAGAAGTGCAGGTGCAAAAAGAATACTTTCGGCTAAAGGCTATACTAATGTAGTGAATGGAGGTGGTTGGTCAAATTTAGAAAGTAAGTTGAAATAAAACTGAGATGTCAGTTTTCAAATTCAAAGAGTTTCACATAACACAAGAAAAATCAGCAATGAAAGTTGGTACTGATGGAGTGTTGCTAGGATGCTGGGTAACTTGTGAAACTGCAAACACTATTTTAGATATAGGCTGTGGTACAGGGTTAATAACATTAATGCTTGCTCAGAGAAATTTAAACAGTAATGTTATTGGAATTGAAATTGACAAAATAGCTAGCCAGGAAGCACAACTAAATATTAGTAATTCTGATTGGGAGGAAAGAATTAGAATTAAGCATTCTTCCTTGCAACAGTTTACTACTCAATTAAAATTTGACTTAATAGTAAGTAATCCTCCTTTTTTTCCTCAAAATAAATCTCAACAAAGCAGAGATATTGCAAGGCATACTAATATGCTTTCATTTGAAGAGTTGATAGATAATACTACTAATCTGCTTTCGGAAAAAGGGATTTTCTCTGTAATAGTACCTAAAAATTCTGAAGAATATTTTTGTCAAACTGCTAGCGCTCACAAATTACATATAAATAGAGTTTGTTATGTAAGGGGTAATGAAGCGTCAGAAGTGAAAAGAGTGATGATGGAATTCTCATTTATTAAATCTATAGTTATAGTAGAGCATCTTACTATTGAAAGGTCAAGACATAATTACACAGAAAAATATATTAAATTATGTGAGGACTTTTATTTAAATATGTAAAATTAATTAAGTATATAACTTTAAAAATTATTGTATAATTAAAGTAATAGTTTTAATATTGCATTATTATTTTAAAGTTATAAGCTTATGAAAAGTTCGAAAATACAATTTTTTTTAGATGAAATTCAAGCTAAGTTAAGTCCTTTTTCTGATTTAAAATCTGAAGTAAAGCCAGAGAATGGATGGGTTAATGCTATTCGTATTTCCATTAAAATGTCATTAAGGCAATTAGGTGAAAGGCTCCATATCACCCCACAAGGAGTGAGAGATTTGGAGAAAAGAGAAAAAGAAGGTGCTATTACTATCAATACCTTAAAAGAAGTTGGTCGCGTTTTAGATATGGATTTGGTATATGGTTTTATAACAAGGCACAATAGCTTGGAGGATATGATAGAAGAGAGAGCAAGAGAAATTGCTGAAGAAATTGTGCTTAGTACAAGACAGAATATGCAGTTAGATAGTTCATTAAAGCCTAAAAATGACATGAAGAAAGTCATTCAACATAAAACATATGAAATAGCTTCTAAAATGCCATCTTATTTATGGGATTAGTTTTATATAAATAGTATTGTAGAAAATTTTCTCCCTAGGTAAGGAATCTTGCAGCTGGCTTTTTTGCTATGGCAAATTTATCCAATAGACATCACAAGAGATATGTGCCAAGTTCAAGAGCTGTTGAAGAAGCAAGAATGGCATATGCATTATCATCGTCTTTTCCTGTTGCAGCATATAAATTAACAGGAGAACTCTTTAAAGTTTTTAAAACAACTGAGGAAGCTACAAAATTTGCCGGTACGCATAAGGCAACTATATCAGCAGATTGCCTAAGAAAGAAAATATATCATATAATCATTTGGATGTTGCAAGTCTAGATTTATTTTTCTTTATGTAACTCAACGAATATCCAGTCATTTTTACTATCTCATCATTTGATTTTTTACTGCTAATTAAATTGAAAGCTCTCCTCTCTCTCTGAGCCTTAATATATTCTCCAGGTTTAAAGCTAGAACTTAAATGATATATTGCTGCATGTTCTAAATTAAACGCAGATTGAATAGAGTTAACAGTCACAACATTTAAATTTTTATCAATATATTTTTTTATATCAACCACTAACTCTTCATTTGTAAAAACAACTTTTGAATTTAATCTAAATTTAAAAATAAAAACTAATGCTGCACAAACTATTATTAAAATTAGAATATAGATAAAATATAGGCTGTTTGGTGTATTTTTCAAATTCTGATAATTCAAGAACCC
>CATIQX010000091.1 GCA_949531795.1 Cryomorphaceae bacterium
AAGGATTTGGAAAATCTAATTCCCTATAAAGTGGATAATGTACGCATACAATATCTAGCGAATGATTTGTCGAATGGTTACGCAACAGGAATTGATGTAAAGGTAAATGGTGAGTTTGTGCCAGGAGTAGAAAGTTGGGCAAGTTTATCCGTAATGAAAACAGCTGAAGACATAGTTGGAGATACCAAAATAGATGCAAACGGAAATACAGTTGATGCTGGCTACATTCCTAGACCAACAGACCAAAGAGTAAACTTCTCCATGTTTTTTCAAGATTATATTCCCGGGAAACCAAAATACAAAATGCACTTGAACTTAATATATGGAACAGGTTTACCTTTTGGCCCTCCTAACGGGGGGAAATACGAAGATGTACTAAGAATTCCTAATTACAGAAGAGTAGATATTGGTTTTTCGGCAGTACTAAAAACAGCTGATAAAAAGAGTAAACTTAAATGGTTAAATACTTTTAATAGCATTTGGGTAAGTGCAGAGGTTTTTAATTTATTGGACATTAATAATACAGTTTCTTATCTTTGGGTGGCTGATGTTGGCGGACGTGAATATGCAGTACCCAATTACCTTACCGCACGACAACTTAATGCTAAGTTGATTTTTACTTTTTAGCAATTAAACACTAATTATTATCAACAGATTACAACTAAAGAATTATTAAACAGATAAAAAAACAGAGTATTTACTCAGATTTAAGTTCTAATAACCATTATCAAATCTATTTCATTAACTTTTCAGCTAATGAGTTATTGTAAATTTCCTTGTATTCAGCAACCATTCCAAAATCTTTATCATCAACAACTAATTTACCTTGAGTAACATGTCCTAACAACATGAACGGTGTTTTACTATCTTTCAAGGCATCTAAAAAGTTGTCTTCTCCTGTTTCAGTAACTGAAACAACAACTCTTGAGGGCGCTTCACCAAACAAAAAAGCATCATCTCTTACTTCAGAACTACCAATAATTTCAAATCCTAAATTGTTAGTAAATGAACTTTCTAGTAAAGTCATAAACAACCCACCATCAGCTACATCATGTGCTGATTCTATGGTTCCTTTACGGATAAGACTAATAATGGTTTGTTGCATATCAAATTCAATATCTAAATCAAAATCAGGTACCGATGACTCCTTAACTCCATGGAATGATGCTAAATATTCTGATGAAGAAATATCATTTTTACTATCTCCTATTAAATAAATTAAGTCAGATTTACCTTTAAATGCTAAAGAAGTAATGTGTTTTTTATCTTCAACAATTCCTAACATACCAATAGTTGGAGTTGGGAATACAGGCACTTCACTTCCTTCAATAGCTGACTGGTTATAAAAACTTACATTACCACCAGTTACTGGAGTTTTAAATTTCAAACACGCTTTACTCATTCCTTTAATTGCACCCACAAACTGCCAGTAGACTTCAGGATTATAAGGATTACCAAAGTTTAAACAATTCGTAATTGCTGAAGGAACACCACCAGAACATACAATATTACGAGCTGCCTCAGCAACTGCCATTGCACAACCTTCCTCAGGGTTAGCATTTACCATACGGGCATTACAATCCACTGTCATAGCCAATGCTTTATCTGTTCCTTTTAGGTTTACAATAGCTGCATCAGTTGGGTAGTTAGTACTCATGTTTACTGTACCGACCATAGAATCATATTGCTCGTAAACCCATCTTTTTGAAGCAATATTTTCGTGTCCTGCTAAATATTTGGCAACCTCAACTAAATCAGTAGGTTCTGCTATACTATCAATGTTAAATTTCTTCCACTGCTCAAAATAAGCTGGTTCAGTATACTCTCTGTGATAAACTGGTGCTCCACCTCCTAATACTAAATCATCACAAGGTACATCCGCAACTAATTCTCCGTACATATAATATTTTACTCTTTCTCCTTTTGTAACTACTCCTATTTCTTCACATGACAGATCCCACTTATCAAAAATAGCATTTACAATAGCTTCTTTTCCTTTTTCTACTACAACCAACATTCTTTCTTGCGATTCTGAAAGTAGGATTTCCCAATCTTTCATATCATTTTGACGAGTAGGTACTTTATCTAACCACAATTCCATACCGTGCTTGCCTGCTGCTGACATTTCGTTTGAAGAGCAAGTAATTCCTGC
>CATIQX010000092.1 GCA_949531795.1 Cryomorphaceae bacterium
TAGATATTGATGCTAATGCTCTAACAAGTTTAGACGTAAGTTCAAATACTGCTTTAACTTTTTTAGAATGTGCAGATAATCAACTAACAACTTTAGACTTGAGCCTAAACGTTGCTTTATCGGAATTTTATTGTGAAAACAATCAACTAACAAGTCTTGACTTTAGAAATGGTCAAAATACTCTAGTAGTAGAATTTAGCACCACGGGAAACCCTGACCTTACTTGTATTAATGTAGATGATGCAGCCTATTCAACAGCTAATTGGACAGATATAGATGCGCAAACATCTTTCAATGAAGATTGTAGTTCTGTTGCGGGGATAAAGCAATACACTTCATCTAAAACACTCATTAAGACGCTTAATATAATGGGTAGAGAAACTACCTTTAAACCAAATACACTGTTAATCAATGTGTATGACGATGGAAGCGTAGAAAAGGCTTTCACCAAGAGTTTACTCAACAACTAAAGGTATAAAAGACCAGCGACTATCATAGAACAATTCATAGTCCAATTCAAGTATGGATATGCTTTTAGGTTAAGCTGATTAATTAGCCTAAATTGAAACAATTAGAACTACTTTTAGGTAAAATCATAATTACAACCCAAGTGTATCAATAATTTCTTCTACTTTTTTTTCGGTGTTTCTCAGTTTGTCTTGACAAAGTTTTGATAGAGCAGCAGCTTTTATTACCACTTTTTCCAACTTGTCAATGCTAACCTCATCATTTCTTAGCTTCTCAAGAATTGACTCAAGCTCATTAGAGGCTTCTTCATAGGTTAATTCCGAGATCGGTTTATCTGCCATTTTCTTTAATTTTTATGTATTTCGTTACTACAGTAGAATCTTTAAATTCCAATTCAATTATTGTTTCTTTTTCCAACTTTTCACCTTTATATAGATTCCCTTGAACCCTTGGAATTGAAAAGCCTTTTTTAATTATTGCTTTTGGGCTATTTGAAGAAACTAAAATCAATGCATTGTTTAAATAATCTCTTTTCTTATTGATAACATTTTCAACTAACAAGGCTAACATTTCAGTTCGCTTATTTATTAATTCCACATGATAATTAATTGATCGTTTACCTTGTTGCAGTTGCTCTTGAGTAATTAAAGACAAGTTCTTATTTTCATTATTTATTAAAGCACTAGCACCGGAAACTAGACGATTCACTAATGTATGCAATGAACCTCTGCGTAATCGAGTAAAGCCATTTGAAGCGTTTACTATACCTTCTGTAACTAGTTTCAGACTACTAGTTTTTCCATCTAATAATTTAGAATATTTTTCAAGTACTAAATCATAAGTACTATTGATCTTTTGTTCGAATTTAAATGATTTATTAATAATGTAGTTTGAAACTTCAGTTGGTGTTTTAAAGGCCTGATTAGCAGCAAAATCTATAACTGTAATGTCTGTTTCGTGCCCAATACCGGAGAAAACTGCACTTTGCATTTGACTTACTTGTTTCGATATTTGATACGAATTAAAAACATCTAAATCCATTTTAGAACCGCCACCTCTAATTACCACAATACAATCAAATTTTTTACGATTTACTGTTATAAGTTTATCTAATATTTCTTCCTCAGCACCATTGCCTTGTACAGCTGAAGAAAAGACTTCTAACTTGTATTTATAACCATACTGATTGTCCTTAATATTCTTAACGAAATCTTGATAGCCAGATGTATTTTCTGAGGCTATTAGAGCAATGCTTGATATAACTGGTGGTGCTTGAATTTGCTTATTTAAATCAATAAGACCCTCTTTCTTTAACCTATCAATTGTTTCTTGTCTTTTCTTTTCAATTTGGCCAACGGCAAATTCTAAATTAAGGTTTGTGATCAACACACTTAACCCATAAGTTGTATCAAATTGAATGTTCGTACAACAAAATATCTCATTCCCTTTTTTGAGAATATTATTAAAATCGCCACCTAATGCTTCCCGAATTTGAGCAACATTTGAACTCCAAATCATTGCTTTACATTTAGCAATTGTGTTCCCATTTCGATTTTCAGCCAATTCAAGATAAATATGACCTGAGCGATGAAAATTAATATTTGCAATTTCCACTTTAAGCCAAAAATATTTGCCTGCAACATTAGTATCTATAATCGTTTTGACACGATTAAGAATTTTTGACAAGGAATAATATGTTGGTAACGTAGACAATTTATAGTCAATCTTTTAATTACCGCTAATTCTATTCATCTTCAATATCAGGGATGTTATCTAAAAAATGTAAAATTATTACTTTGGAGTATCAGTGTCCTACTCAACAGTACTAACTTTTTAACAAACTAAAGGCCTTAAATTATAATCTATTTAAGTTTTGAATTTAACCCCTGTTAAAAAAATATGTGCTAAATGTTAAAGTTAAAAATCTTTTTTATGCATAATTGAGCACTAATACCTCCAATTTTTACTGCAAAAATTATAGGCTGATTTAGATCAAAATTAAGGATTCGATATTAGGGGTTACATTATAAAAGTAACGCATTAAACGCAATCAATTAAATCAATTTTATTGTTGCTTTAAAGCAGTTAGCATCTACATCAAAAAAAATATTAATGATGTAAATCCCCTTATTATAATTCGTCTAGGGTGAAAAAAAACTTCGGCACGGTTAATTAACCATGTAACTTTCAAGAACTTACACGCCCTACCTCATGGTGTGTAGCCTCATAGCCCATAAACATTAAGCAAAAGTATATATAACGCATTAATAGTAAGCGCAACAATGTTGCCTTTTTAATAAGTATATTGCTAATTATAATATTAGTTAATAATAATCCGCTACTGCTGATACATTGAACCTTATAAAACATTTTGAAAAATATAACACTAATTCTATTCTTAATTACTCAATTGAATGCTTTTGGGCAGGGGCAAGTCAACTGTTCATTGCTGCAAGTTGCTGATGTTACAATCGACAACTCAAACTTGTCCATTGAGTTTGGCATATACAATGGGGACATAATGGATAGTCATTATCCTTTTATAGCTTTAACAATTGATAATAGTGGTGACACAATACAACATGGGGATATTAATTGGTTTGTAACACCTGCTCTTAATACATCTTGGTATAACTATAATCTACCTGGTCCAATCTCCCCTTCTTTTCCTTTGAATATTTACTTTGTATACTCCAACTTAACAGGAAGCAACCCGGGATCAGACACATGCATACTTAACTATTCACAAACAATAACCTCTCTCATCGAAATAGATAATCCAACAGTAAAGTTATTTCCTAATCCTTCTGATGATATTATCAATTTTAACCTTAAGCATCAGACTCATGGTCAGATTATTTTAAATGATATGCTTGGTAAAGAGGTTATAAGAAAAAAATTTAATTCTAATGACATCCAAATCAACTTAAAAAACTTAGCATCTAAAGGAACTTATTTTGCTAAAATTATTGACGTTGATGGCAATGTAATTGCAATTAAAAAACTGATATATCAATAACGGTTCTATAACAAAGCCTAAAAAGCATTAAAACGCAGTTTAGCCTTAACGTTATGTGCAAGCTGAAAAAACACTATGTTCTTTAAGTAAACTAAAAGGAAAACATCCAAATTTCTGTCTTGCTGAATTTAAAATTTAAGAAAAAAAATGTCTATTTATCAAAAAATTGCGAAGATTGGACCAAAACTCATTTCAAAACATAAGCTTTTTAAATACGGGTTCAATTTTTCACCAATGTACAAAAGAAGTACAGCGAAAATAATTGAGGTATCAAATGATTTATTGAACGTAAGAATAAGACTGCCTTTAAGTTACAAAAATAAAAATTATGTGAATTCAATTTTTGGAGGAAGTATGTTTTCAGCAGTTGACCCTATTCCTATGGTTCAGTTAATAAATCTGATTGGGACAAATTATATTGTTTGGGATAAATCGGCTGAAGTAATTTTCAAGAAACCGGCAAAAGAAAATTTGTATGCGGATTTCAATTATTCCGAAAAAGAACTTGCAGAAATAAAAGAACAAGTTTCGAAAGAAAATGAAATAGAAATTATAAAAATCACGGAGCTTACGAATGAGGACAAAACTAAAGTTTACTGTGAAGTTAAAAAAACAATTTACATAGCTGACAAGGAATTTTTCAAGCAGAAACGAAAAAAGTCAGCACATAACACCGTATAAAATTAATTGCTGGTTTTAGCTACTTGCGAAAGTCCTCGCGGACTTTCTTGGTCGGTAATTATTTACTAAATTAGATACTTAAAACACGCAACAAACCATACACAAAACCGTTGTATGCTATTTATACGATAATATAAAGGAATAAAAAAATAGAGAGGATATTGAATTTCTTGTAGACACATTTTACAAGAAAATAATTATTGATGACAAAATTAGATTCTTTTTCACCAAAGTAATTAAGTAGGATTGGAGCAAGCATATTCCCATCATGTATGACTTTTGGGAAACAATATTGCTTGGTGTTACTAAGTACAAGGAAAATCCAATGTTAAAGCACATCGAATTTAATGCTATGGAAGAATTAAAAGCAGAATACTTTGAACGCTGGATAAGTCTTTGGAAGGAAACCATACAGGAAAATTTTGTGAGAGAAATATCGGAGCAGACAATTAAAAAGGCGGAGCAAATCGGAGGTTTAATGAAATTTAAAATTGAACAGCATACAACAAAACCTAAACGGCATTAAAACGCAGCTTAGACATAACATTAGGTAAAATAAATATGACAGAATTAAAGTACAAGCTAATATTCATCATCATACTTTTTGCATGTTTAAAAGTAATAGGGCAAAATGACTCTATTATCGTCTATGATGTGAATTCTCAGA
>CATIQX010000093.1 GCA_949531795.1 Cryomorphaceae bacterium
GCTTATGACAATGGTATGAATTTACAAGCTACTTTTATAGAGGATGAAAACTTAAAAAAAGGAGAAAGTATTATCACTAGAATAATAAAACCACAAATAAATTATAAAGGAAAATTAATCCAGGCTGCTCAAATTGAAGTTAGCCAAGGATTCTAAATATTAAAATTATGAGTAGAATAAAATATGGGATTGATCTAGGTACTACAAATTCAGCAATTGCTGTTATTGAAAAAGGAGAAAGTGTAATTGTGAAAAGTGAATTACAAAAAGACACGCTCCCTTCTTGTGTAGCATTTTCAAAAAGGAAAACTATTTCTGTAGGAGATAAAGCCTTCAATCAACTGCAAAAGGACAAGCTAATTGCATTGAAAAAAGGAAAATCTGGTGAGTCAAATACATTTGTTGAATTTAAGAGATTAATGGGATCAGATAAAAAATCTCATTCTACTTTTATGGAAGCTGATTACATGTCTGAAGATTTTTCTGCTGAAGTTTTGAAAAAATTAAAATCTTTTACCCAGGAAGATAACTTTAGATCAGTTGTCATTACCATTCCTGCTATGTTTAATGATAATCAGAAGGCTGCTTCTAAGAAAGCTGCTGAATTAGCAGGATTTTCACAAGTTGAATTATTGCAAGAACCAATTGCTGCAGCTATGGCATTTGGCATGGATGAGAAAACAAAAGATGGACAAATTTTAATTTTTGATTTTGGTGGAGGTACGTTTGATGTTTGTTTGGTAAATATTGAAGATGGTATTATGCAAGTAAAGGATACTGGGGGAGATAATTGGCTGGGAGGTAAAAATTTAGATCAGGCTATTGTTGATGAAATAATGATGCCTTATTTAAAAGAAAATTATTCTATCGAAAGTTATATTAATGATGAAAGTAAAAATAGCTTATTGAAAGAGGCTTTAAAAGTTGAAGCAGAAAAAATAAAGATTAACTTATCTTTTTCAGATTCATATGATATTGTGTCTGATATTGGTGATTATCCAGAAGATGATAATGGTGAAGAAATTGAATTTGACTTTACGGTGACGAATAAAAAGTTAAAATCAGTACTAGCGCCTATTTTTCAAAAAGCAGTTGATATTACAAAAGAGTTGTTAACTAAGAATAATTTAAATGGTAAGACAATAGCAGATTTAATTCTTGTGGGAGGTCCTACTTTCTCTCCTATTTTAAGAGAACTTTTAGAAGATCAAGTGTGTAATCCTAATACTAAAGTTGACCCAATGACGGTTGTTGCTAGGGGTGCGGCTATTTATGCAATGCAATTTGATGTTGATGAAACTATACAAGAAGAAGTAAAGGATAAAACAAAAATTCAGTTAGAACTCTCATATGAATCGCAATCAGTAGAAGAAGAGGAAATGTTAGTTGTAAAGCTTAATAAATCTAAAACCGATGGAGATATACCTGAAAAGTTATTTACTGTCGTTAAACGTACTGATGGTGGCTGGGAAAGTGATAAGTCAGAACTTAGTGAAACCGGGGATATAATAGAATTAAAATTACGTCCTGGAAAGCCTAATATTTTTGAGGTTTCATTAACAAGTGAATCTGGTGATTTCTTTGAGTGCGAACCTAATGAATTAACAATTATTCAAGGTGTTAAATCAGGAAATGCAACTTTAGCAATGAATTATGGAGTTGAATTATTAGGTGAAAATGGAAAAGCAAATTTTTATTGTATTCCTGGATTAGAAAAGAATCAAACAATGCCTGCAAGTGGAGAAAAATCTGGATTGCGAACACAAAAAGATATTAGACCTGGAAGTAATGATGAAATTAATATATCTATTTATCAAGGAACTGAGGCGGCAGATGATACAAGAGCCTCAAATCAAATTTGGGTAGCTACTGTTAAATTAACGGGTAATGATATAAGTAGATTGCTTCCAAAAAATACTGAAGTAAGTCTCTTTCTTGAGATAGTTAGAGATGGAGTATATAAACTCTCTATTGATATTCCATTTTTAAATGATACAATTGATTTACCATTTGATGTTTCTCATAAGCAGAAAGGAGAAGACGATCTATGGTTTGATCAACAGTTTAAGTCTCTTGAATCAGAAATAAAAGCATTTGAAGAGTCAAATGATAATTATGATAGTGCTAGAATAGACAAGATAAGATCGAATGTTGCTGAAATTAAAAAAGAGTATGAAGCAAGAAAATCAGATGACGATACAAGAATGCAAACAAGAGATAATTTAAGAAAACAGTTTGCAGAATTTGATAATATAGAGAATGAAAGCTCATGGCCTTCTGCAGAGAAATCATTGAAGGAAGCATATTATAGATTAGATGAGAATTTAAAAGGATCTACTAATAGCCAATTTACTGGTTCATTGGATCGCTTTAAGACACAAATGGAGAAGGTGATTGCCAAAAAGAACGTTAAAGATGCAAAAGAATTAGAAGATGATATAAGAGCTATGAATTTTGCTGTTGTTGAAGACAAACATGGAGTTGAATTATGGATTAGTATTATACAAAATATGAATAAATCTTTTGATTCTCAAGTATGGTCAGACAAAGCAAAAGCAAGATCATTGCTTAGTAGCGCTATGAGTGAAGCGGTTTCTAACCCAAATAAAGATAGAATTAGAAATTTTGTAATACAATTATGGGATTTACAACCAGACAGAGAAAATGGAGGTGATGATTCTATTTTAAAAGGATAATAATTACATGAATACTCTTAAGAACATAACAATAAATGATAAGTATAAAGTAAAACACTTTATAGAATCAACTTCATTTTGTGATATATATACGGCACAAGATCAGGACTCATCTCAACTTATTACTCTTAGCGTGTATAATGCTTCAAAAATATCAAGAGATGATTTGGATGATAATGGTGATTTAAGGGAAATTGGATTCTTAAAGCTTGGGATTGAAGGTTTCCCAAAGTTTATGGGATTTGGAGAATTTTCAAATAACATGGAAAAATATCGTTATATCGCTACCGAATTTATTAGTGGAGAAAGTGTGTTGGATAGAATGAAAAGAAACGGCCCTTTAAATGAATTTGATGCTACATTTGTTGTTTTAAGGATTGCTGAAATAGCAAATAACCTACATAGTCGAGAAAAACCGATACTATTAAATGGCTTATCCTTAGATAATATAGTGTTTGATATGTCAGGTGATTCAGAAGATATTATCCTTAGAAATCTTATTAATGCGCGATTTTTTGAGGATGATTTTAAATATAAGCATGTTGATGGTGTTCTGGCAAATAATTTGGCGCATGAATGTTTTAATGATGTTTTTACTGCAAAAACTGACCAATTTAATATTTGCGCATTATTTTATCAAATGATGCATGCAGTGTCTGCATGGCATGATGATGAGCAAGTAAATCTTAATAATAAAGCATCAATAGATACGCACTTAGATAATAGAGCTTATAAATTGAAATTTTCTGATAATATTGATGATCATTTAGGAAGTTTTATATCAAAAGCATTACATGAAAATTCAGATGATAGATTTAGAAATCTTACTGATTTTTCATCATATTTAAAAAGAGAAAAACTTTTAATTGCTAAGCAAACTAAAGTAAGCAAACCTAAGATTAAAGTTGGAAATGGGTTTAAGGATATTGCAGGAATGGACGACTTAAAGAATCAATTGCAAACTCAAGTATTAGATGTTTTAAGAAAGCCTGAACATTTTAAAAAATATGGAGTTACGATTCCAAATGGAATGTTGTTGTACGGTCCTCCTGGTTGCGGAAAGACATTTATTTCTGAGAAGTTTTGTGAAGAAGCTGCATTTAATTTCTTGCTGGTAAAACCTTCTGATCTAAGCTCTATATATGTAAGTGGTGGTGAAGAAAAGATAGGTCAATTATTTACGGAAGCTGAAAATAATTCCCCAAGTGTCATTTGTTTTGATGAAGTTGATGCTATTATGCCAAAAAGAAGTGAAGATGCACATCAATCTATATCCGCAAGAGTAAATGAGTTTTTAGCACAGATAAATAAATGTTCAGATAGAGGTATTTTTATTATTGCAACAACAAATAAGCCTGATTTAATTGATTCAGCAATGTTGCGAACAGGAAGGTTGGAGATCCAAATGTATGTTCCACCTCCTGATATAATTGCTAGAGAAAAATTATTTGAACTGTATTTAAAAAATAGATATAGTGAGGTGGATATTAATTGCAAAGAACTTGCTAAGTTGACTGAAGGAATAGTAGCAAGTGATGTTGAGTTTATAGTTAATCAATCATCACATAAAGCAGCTATGCTGGATGTAAGAATATCAATGAATATTATAAAGGAGGTCTTATCTTCTTTCAAGCCTTCTGTTAGTAAAGAAATTATTGATGCATATCAAAAGGAACATTTATCCTTTCAAAATACTGATGAAAAACCTGGAAGAACGCCTATAGGCTTTTAAAAAAATAACGATAAATAAATATAAAATTATGGGAAAATCAAATTTTAAAGAAATTCTATTACGTACCGCAGTCTGTGCAATTGCATGTGATGGAGATATTGATGATAGAGAAAAAGAAGCATTATATAATATTGAAAAAAATTCTCCATATTTCTCTTCAGATGATTTGTCATCTACATTGGATAAATTAATTGAGAATTGTATGAGTAGCTTTCAATCATTCAAAGATGAACTGTTTAAATCTTTAGATGAAGTTGAACTTAATATTGTTGAGGAACTCACTTTATTAGAAATTTCATTTAGAATTATTGCCGCTGATGAAATTGAACAAGAATCTGAGCAAGAGTTTGTAATTAATCTACGCCAACACTTAAAGGTAGAGAGTGAAATAATTAGAGAAAGATTTGGTGTGATTGATTATCTTACTAAAGAAGAATCAGAGTTTAAAAGCTTTGATAAAACTCCTGATATTGAAACAAAAGAAATAAAAGAAAAGAAGAAATAATATTCAAAAATACCTTCCTCTTTATTTTAAATAATTGTCCTACAATCTATTAATTTTAACAATAATATTATGAAGAAACATTATAAAGCATTAGGCTTAGAAGAAGGTGCCTCAAAAGCAGAGATTGAAAAGAAATATAAAGAACTTTCAAAAGAGTATGATCCAAAGAATAATGATAATCAAGAATTCTTTAAGGAAGAATACGAAAAGGTTCAAGAAGCATATAAAGCTTTAATAACTTCCAATATTCTGAAGAACCCAGAGAAAAGACCTAAGAAAAAATCTACTAATAGTGGGTCAAGTGTTAGTGAGGAAAAACCTGAAGAACCAGATGATACTCCTATTATACCAATTAATAATCCTGTAAAGAAAGAAATTGATGTTAAGAAACTTTTAATAAATATTTTAGTGCTTATTTTTATACTTGCTTCAGTGATAATTTTAATCATTTTAATGATTGATGAACTACCATATATATCTACATCACGTGTGCGTGGAATAGATAGATTAAGTGAAAAAATATCAATTTGGAGAACTCAGGTGTATGCATGTGCATACGTACTAATTACTGCACTTGCATCATTAATTTATTTTAATAAAAGATGAAGCATATAATTCTATTTACAATGCTTCTTATGTTTTCATGTAATCACCTTTATGATGATGGCTATGATGATGGATACAGTTTAGGTTATGAAAAAGGTTTGTCAGAAGGCATAGAAGAAGGAAGGTCGCAAGGCATAGAAGAAGGGAAACAGCAAGGTTATTGGGATGGTTATAATCAAGCACAGAATGAAGGTAAATATTGTTATAACTGTGGTTATTATGTCTATTAAAAAATACTATCAAATATTAGGTTTAGAGGATGGAGCTTCTAAACAGGAGATACAAGATTCTTATGATAAATTATCATTAGAACTTGATCCAAAAAACAATGATAATTTAGATTTTTTTAAAGAAGAGTTTGCTTTACTCCAAGATGCTTATGAGAAGCTAATGGGTCATGCTCCTGATAGTATAAATAATGATTCTTCAGAAGAAATAGTTGAGACTCAAAATCCTGATACTAATTCTAGTAAGACGGCATTAGGAGATGATGAAACGCTTATTTCTCTTTTTAAAAAATATCTAGATTTAGGGGTGAAGGAGAAGAAAGAAATGGTGGAGGTTTTAGAAGAATTACAGAGCCATGATAAGAAATATTTAGATGCATTACAATTAATATATAAAACAGAGGGAGTAGAAAGCTTTAAGGAATTCATTGCTAAACAGTCAAATAAAAAGAAAAAAACATCTCCAAAGCAACAAGAACCTTCAAAGCCATCAGGGGTTAAAAACCCAGCTAAGAATCCTGATAAGCCACCAAAAGATAATGATAAGAATAAGAAGATTATTATACGCTCGATAGTAGTTGTTTTCTTCTTGGTTTTTGGTATTGCTTACTTAATTTTTCAGAATAAAGTAGAAAAGGTAAAGGCTGGTATCCCAATTATTGAGAAGAAGGAGTCACAAAGAAATGAGCAAAGAAAGAACTATTGGCAAAATAAATATAATACTGATTATCCCACTAAAGATTTCACGTACCTTAATCTTGATTCAAGAATAACAAGAGATACTTTAGTATCATTTTTTATATATAAAAAGTACCTTCCAATTAATACCTTTAAAGAATGTTTCTTTGAATGTGTGTATTATGATAGAATAAATGAAGAGAAATATCTATCCTTTTTTGCAATTGACTTACCAAACTCAGAAAGGCAAACAATAGATCCTAATACAAAGTATCTCTATTTAAAATTACAAGAGGATATTACAAGAAAATATAAAATTACAAAAGATGAATTTGAAAAACTAGTCTATTTAGCTATTAATACACAGTATTCATGGGGAAATGAAGCGTTTATAAAAGAAAATAAAACATCTAAAGATATTGAATGCTTATCATGCTATAATGATTATAGGGCTAATTATATTATTAATGATTTGGCTGTTGATGAGTTTAAGGATTTTGTAGAGCAATACATGAAAGAAAAAAAAGCGATTGATGCTTCAAATCGTATTGTTGAAAGAGAATATAATTCAAAATATAATTACCTCACTTCTGGGATGAGTTATTCATTAAAAAATAAAGTTAAATCAAGAGTAAATTCTAAATCTTTAGTGACCTCAATTAAAGAATATTATAATTTTAATTTCTTTCATGGTATTGGAAATGTAGATTATTCCTTTGATAAGAGAAAATATGATACTTCATCTTTAGATGATATAGTGAATGATGTATATAAAGAGTACTATAGTGATAACTCACTATACACTGGTGCAACACCTTATAGTTATTGCTATGGAGGCAATCCTTATTGTTCTCCACCCAGTGGATATGTCGAATGTTCAGCCATTACGGTAGATGCTCCTTTTAATTCTGATGTAATTGTATTAATTAAGAAGAGAAATAGTGTTTACTCTCATGCTTATATTAAAGCTGGAAGTAGTTATGTTTTTAACCTTAAAGATGGGACTTACCAAGCTTTCTTTTATTATGGTAAAGGTTGGAATCCTAATAAATTTATAAAGACTGCTTATTGTGGAAAGGTAAAAGGAGGTTTTGTTAGTAACGAATTAGTTAGTAAGGATGACCCCTTAACGCTTTATCACCAAAGAATGACATATACATTGAGAATAACTACAGGTGGTAATTTAAGTACTAAATCAAGCAATAAGAATGAGGCATTTTGATTAAAAATAACCCATATAGAATCTTAGGAGTTTTAGCTAACACAAGCATCAAGGAGATTCAAAAGAATCTCTCAAAATTGAAGGCTCATTTGGCAATAGGAAAAGAATTAAAACTTTCTTTTGATGATGACTTCTTTGGGGTATTAACAAGAGATGATACTGCACTTAAAAAAGCCAAGAACCTTTTACAGCTCGATAATAATAAGTTAGAGCAAGCTTTGTTCTGGCTAGTGAATGCTAATGAAATAGATGGTGTTGCTATTGAGTATATTAAAAAAGGAAATATTGCAAAGGCCTTAGGGATATGGGAAAAGCAGGTTCAAAAATCAGCTGTTAATGCAAAGAATTTCTCTTTTTATAATAACCTATCGACACTACTATTTGCTAAGAAAGAATATTCCAAAGCAATAAAATTGAAATCTGAATTAATTGAATCAAAGTTTATAAAGAATTTTAGCACTTTGGTTTGTGGTGATAAATACAAAGTAGAAAAAAGTAATCTACTTGATATGTTTATAGAAATTACAATGTCTGCTTTAAAAGAACCAGAGATCATTCAAACTTTCTCTGAATCTAGTCAGAATATTAATGAGATTGTTTCTAATCTTTTTGTTAAAGGGCCTATTGCTAATATAGAAAGTGCCATTAAAAATGCAAAGAAACTAATTGAGGATATATCTAAAATACCCAAACTTCCTGAAATCCCTATTTCGTCAGAAGATTTTGATGAATACTCAAAAATTATCAATGATTCTAATGATACAGAAGAGATTGAAATAACTGATGTCAGAGCTTTACATAAAACTAAGCCTTCAGCAGCATGGCAAGAACTGCAACACACAATAAATAGAATGTTAGTTTCACCAATCCCTGATTATCAGTTTAATGAAGATACTGGAGAATTATATGTTGCTAAAATACTTATCGAAAGTGGGGCTGTAATTAAAGAGAGCGATCTAGATATTATCATTTGTTCTGGCATTGATATTATTTCTTTAAGCAGAAATGATGTTATTGCAAAGACTGCTGGAAATATTGGAAGGGAGCTAATGAGATGCACTAAGAAAGATATTAATAAACTAAAAAAGGTACTTGGCAGTGAACATTTTTCTTATTCTCTTTATGCTGATAAGTTAGCATCTCAATTGGAACAATGTGGAGTTGCTTATTATAACCAGACATCTAATGATTTAGATTATACTGATATATATAAATACGCTTTGGTTCTAGCCCAAGGAGAAATAATAAAGAATAAATTAAAAGAAGCTCTAAAGCACTCTAATAATGAAAAGAAGAGTAAAGTAGTAGATTTTGTAGTTGATGCAATTAAAGTGTACGATGAAAAACTACAAAACTGGAAAGATGGTCATTCATTTAAATCCAGGACATTTCAAAAAAAACAAGATAATAGCAATATTTTAGGTAATCGAGGGCTTTTAGATCCAAAGCCACTTAATATAATTTTGGGAATTAAAACGCATGGCATACTTGATAATGCCTTAAAACTTTTAGAAACATGCAAGCCAGTATTAAACGAAATAAAAACAAGTAGAGGTGAAGAAGACGAGTTATATCTTAGTTTGAGTGGAGGTCTAGTAAATAGAATACTCAATACAATAATTGCTGTTGAAAATGAGGATCGGAAAACAATAGATTACTATATTAAACATGCTGAATTTAATAATAAAAGAGGTAATATAAGCAGTCACATTAATCAAAGCATCAGAAAAATCGAAAATTTTCAGTTCTCTTTAGGAAATGTCCAGTTAGACAAGAAATGTATTAAATACAGAACTTTAGCATCAGATAATCTTAATTCTAATAAGATTAATTTAGAAAAGTCTTGTCGATTACTTGATTCAATATCTTTATTGAGCATGACTGATGAATCATTAGAGTATTTTAATAATAATGAATCTGTTATACGTAAGAACTATGAGTTAGCAACTGGAAAGAACTGGAAAGAAGAAATGAAAACGAATATTTATATAGACAATAAGACTAATATGTGGATTTGTAAAAAATGTAATGAAGAATGTGAAAATAGTTTTGATGCTTGCTGGAAATGCTCATCATTAAAAGATCCTGATGATAACAATAGTAATAATTTTATTTGGGGTGGGTAAATCGCATAAAATGATAATAAGAACACTCATACTTCTTTGTTTTATACTTGTTTCTTCTTCCTTAGTTCAAGCTCAAAATACAGATGCCTTAGAAGATCAGTATTATGAGTATTACAATAATGGTGATTTTAATAATGCGATTAAATACGCTTTAAAAATACTGAATATTCAAGAGAAAAGTATAGGTAAAAATCATCCTGACTATGCTTTTACCCTTGGAAACCTTGGGGTCAATTATCTAGCTGTATCACAGTACGATAAAGCCTTAGCTATAAATTTAGAGGTTGTAGAATTACGTAAAAGAATATTAGGAGTAGAGGATGAAGAATATCATCTTGCTTTAGGAAACTTAGCCTCTACTTATTCTAAGTTAGGGCAGTATCCCAAGGCCTTAACTATTAATCTTGAGTTATTAGAAATTCGTGAGAGGATTATAGGTAAAAAACATCTTGATTATATTCAGACCTCTCAGAATATTGCCTCTAATTATTCTAAATTAGGGCAATATCAAAAAGCATTGGAGTCATATTTAGAAGTAATAAAGATGTATAATGATATTAGTAACACAGAAACTCAGGGTTATGCTATGGCTATCAATAATCTTGCTTCAACATATTATAAATTAGGTGATTTTCACAAATCTTTAGAGTATAGAACTAAAGGCCTATCATTGTTTGAGAATTTAGTGCCAAAAGGGCATCCTGTTTTATTAAAGGTAATAAAGGAATTGGGAAATAATTTTGGGGCTTTGGATGATGATTTTATAGCAGTTGATACCATAAACTATGTTCTGAAAAAAATAGAATCTAATTTGGGCAAAGAGAATGAATATTACGCTCTAGGTCTCCAATCATTAGTAATTTGTTATTATAATATAAAAAACTATAGTCGGGCATTAAATTTATGTAACGAAACTCTATCTATGCAGCAGAAATTATTGGGAAAGATAAACCCGGATTATGCTAATACATTATTTATTTTATCTCAAATCTATTTTGCAACTGGAGACAATAGAGGGATGCAAACTTTGTTAGAGGTTATTGATATACAAGAAAGAACTTTACCTAGGGACCACCCTTATTATCTTAGAACTTTAGGGTATTATCAAATAATTAAGTAAATAGATTATAATAATTATATTAGCAGACTAATAATTTAAGTTGTAATAATTAAATCAATGATATGGAAAACGACAAACTTAACAAACAGGAAGACTTAAAGAGTATCGAAGATCAATCACTAATGGAACGTGTATTTGAGAAAATTCTTTGGAGTACTCGTTATACTGTAATTCTAGCTGTTATATTTTCAGTGCTTGGTTCAATTGCATTATTTGTACTGGGGAGTTATGAAATTATGCATACTTTATTCTCAAAGCTACCTTCACTTTTAATGGGCGAGACTCATGATCATTCGGAGCTGTTGTATAAATTAATTACTGCAATTGATTTATACCTTATAGGCGTTGTTCTATTAATTTTTGGTTTTGGTATCTATGAGCTATTTATTTCTAAGATTGATATTGCCAGAAGAGATGAGGCTGTTACTATTTTAGAGATTGAAAATTTGGAAGAATTAAAGAACAAAATTATTAAGGTTATTATAATGGTTCTTATTGTTTCGTTTTTTGAGCGTATTTTAAAAATTTCTGATTCTTTTACAGAGCCTATTCACATGGCTTATTTTGCTCTTTCTATTTTTGGACTTTCACTAGGAGTTTACTTTATTAAAAAACATAGTTAATACATAAGATGCTTTTTTCAATTCTTATTCTTCTTGTTGCTATTCATGTTATGCGAAAATGTGCATCAAGTTTTGATATTGCTGCAAGTTATTTAACAAGAAATTTAGGTGAAGGTATAAAGGGGCCAACAATTAATGCTGTAGCATCATCTTTACCAGAATTATTAATCTCATCAATGTTCTTATTCTATTTTAAAGACATTAAAGGCTTCTCTGCAGGTTATGGTACAATTATAGGTAGTTCAGCATTTAATATTGCACTTATACCTGTTATTTCTTTTGTATACCTATATATTACAAAAGGGAAGGAAAAAGTTTTTCAAATTAATAAGCGAATAGTTAAGCAAGACGCTCTTTTTCTATTAGGATCAATCACTATTTTATCATTAGGTTTCTTTATTGGAGTAAATTTTTATTTGGCTTTACTTCTAATATTATTCTATTTTGTATATATCTTTTATGTGTTCAAAACAAGAGTTGATAAAAAAGACAAGAAGTTTATCAAGAATCATAACTTAAAATTAAGCGATAAAATTACTCATGTTGAAGCCGGTAGTTTTTTGTCTTCTGTATTTAATTTTAAACTATTTAGAATATTTTTTAAAGGTAATGTTACTCCTCTTACATCTACTTTAGTTGTATTAATATCTGTTTTTATAATTGGTGGAAGTTGTTATTTACTTGTTCTTGCAACAGAAAATATCTCTCATATTTTAGGTGTAAATCTCTTTTTTGGAGCATTTATAATAGCTGCAATTGCATCAAGCATTCCAGATACTATATTTTCAATTCAAGATGCAAAGAATGATAAATTTATTGATTCGTTTTCAAATGCATATGGCTCTAATATATTTGATATTTGTATTGGTATAGGGTTACCAGTATTAGTATACTCTTCAATCTATGGGCCTATTAATATGAACATGCCTATTGAAAGAATAGGATGGATTGGTGATTCTGTATTAGGGGGAAATCTATTCATGTGGTCACTACTAATTCTATTTTTCTTTACTGCACTAGTATCACTAGTTTATTATAAAAGAAATTTAACATTAAAATCAGCAGTTCTTATCTTTCTTCTATACCTTTCATTTATAATAACACTGCTAATATTTTAGAAAATGATAGAAATTATATTATGGATAGTTGGAATATTTTGTGTTATTATGGCACTAGTAATGTTATCAGACATAAGAAATGCAAATAGTATTATAAAAGAAAAGAAAAACAGATATATAAATTTCTATGAGCTACACGTAATAGTGAATTCAAACATATTATATGGCAGAAAAGATCGTCTATTACAATATAAATCACATATTGATCCTGCTCTTGATCTTTTTATAACATCTGAGGGATTTGACACAAAGGATATCCTAACTTCCGCAAATCTTACACATTTCCTTAATTCAATACAAGAAAAATATGAACTAAATTTTTATGCTCCTGTTTTTATGGAGATGCCAGAATTATTTTCTATAATTATGAATGTTAGTTATTCTAAAGAAAATCCTCCAACAGAAGCGCAAATTATAACTATTAAAGAAGGGCTTAGTAATAAAGATACTATTAGAAAAATTATTTCATCAGCAGATGCAAAAAAAGAACTACAACAGAGAATTTCAGAAACAGAAGATGAATTAAAATTAAAGGTGCTAGCTCTACAAATAGAGAGTATTGAACTTTTAGAAAAAAAATATTTGAAATAAAAACAAAACTATTATGGGAATTTTTGATTGGTTAGCGGTGCAAAAATTTGTACAAATTTTAGTTTAAAAGCTTACTGTAATCTAGAGAAAAAAGTGCTGATTGTAATCTTGCTACCCCGATATTTTTCTACTTTTTTTAATTAAAAAGTTTGTATGTTTGTTACTTAACAATAAACTTAATCTAAAATGATACGATCAGGGAACCCAGCATTAAGTAAAAAAACTTTTGAAAATTTAATAGCGACTCCTAATGAGGTTATGACTCTTGATGGGGCGGTTAATAAAACAGCTATTAGTATGGGGATTTTATTACTTGCTGCTTATTATACTTATAGCAACGCTATTATGGATTATGTGATAATAGGATTTGTTGGCGGATTTATTGTTGCTCTTGTCACTATATTTAAAAAAGAGTGGTCTCCAACAACCGTTCCAATATATGCCGTTCTTGAAGGATTGGCTCTTGGTGGTATTTCTAAAATGTATGCTGATGCTTTTGAACCTGGAATTGTTCCTCAGGCAATTATGCTTACTTTAGGTATTTTATTTGCTCTTTTATTTGCTTATAAATCAAAAATAATACAGGCTACAGAAAATTTTAAATTGGGTATTTTTGCCGCAACTGCTGGTATTGGTGTTGTATATCTAATTAGTTTCTTAATGAGTATGTTTGGAAGCGGGGGATTGCCAGTCATGAATCCTGCTAACTCATCTATGTTAAGTATTGGTTTCTCGCTTTTTGTGGTGGTTATTGCTTCCTTAAATTTAGTTATGGATTTTGATTTTATTGAGGAAGGAGCTGCTAATGGAGCTCCAAAGTATATGGAATGGTATGGCGCATTTGGTTTATTGGTAACATTAATATGGTTATATCTTGAAATACTTAGGTTACTTGCTAAGCTTAGTTCAAGAAGGTAAATAGAATATCGGCTTTAATTCTGCTACCCCGACTTTTTTCACTGCCAAAATCTACTTACTCTTAGTAATTTGTTTATTGTAGAGCTTACCATTATTTCTATTTTTTTTCTATATTTGACAAAAAAAGATATGAGATTACTTTACACTTTAATATTATTAGTTGCTATTCCATTTATATCATTCTCTCAACAAACAAGAATTTGTTGGGATGATTATGATGGTAGAGAGTTTTGTTTAACTAATGTAACTGCTACTTTTTCATATTCAATGATAAGTGGCGATAGAATGGAATATGAACCATCATATTCTGATAATTCTGGAAAACCAAGAAAAATAGGTAATGCTAGAATAGAGTATGAACCATCTTACTCTGATAATGCTGGAAAAATAAGAAAAATAGGTAATGTTAGAATTGAATATGAACCATCTTACTCTGATAATGCTGGAAAAATAAGAAAAATAGGAGGCATGAGAATAGAATATGAACCTTCTTATTCTGATAATGCTGGTAAGATTAGGCGAACTAGTGGTAATGTGAACTAGAATATATTTTAATAAAACCACTTCTCGGAGTGGTTTTTTTATAAGATTTTAAAAAATAACTAATTAATCTGACTCTATGTGGCCTGATGATTTTCGTTGGGAGTAGATTGGTTAGTGGTGCAAAAAGTGGTGCAAATTTTAATTAGAACATTTTAGAAATTTTTATTTAGTATTTATGTTATTATTCCTGGCTTTATTTCCTCCATTGTTTATCATTTATAAGATTTATAAATTAGATAAGTATGAGAAAGAACCTTTAAAAGAAATCATCATAACTTTTATTTTAGGATGTTTGACAGTTGTGCCTGTTTTAATTGTATCTCCCTTAATAAACAGCCTGCTTGAAATCCCATATACATTTGTAGATTTTTTAGGATCTGGTTTAATAGGCGGTGCTGAAATAAAAACTTTGATATATACTTTTATAGGAATAGCATTAGTAGAAGAATATTTCAAATTTTTAGTTTTAACAAAGTATTCCTTCAAAAGAGAATGTTTTAACGAACCAATGGATGGTATTGTATATGGAGTAATAGCGAGTATGGGATTTGCTCTTATTGAGAATATTATTTATGTGTATGGAAATACGGAACAGTCATTTTTTGTTGCGATAGTTAGAATGTTCTCGGCAATACCAGCTCACGCTCTTATGGGTGTGATTATGGGTTATTATATTGGGAAAGCTAAGTTTGATATACAAAACAGAAAAACACTCATGTTAAAGGGTCTATTTGGGGCAATTCTTTTACATGGAGCGTATGATTATTTCTTATTTTCTAAGTTAGGTATTGGAATATTTGCTTTTGTTTCTCTAATTGTTTCTTATAAGATTGCTAAAAAAGCAATTAAAGAAAGTCAAGAAATCTCACCTTTTAAATAGAAAGAAAAAGGTTTGAGATCGGGGGCATAAAATTATTCAGCCGTGACGGACTAGTTTTAGACCAAACTTTTAGGTCAAGAAAATTCTTTTGTATGTTTGTTAAATGAAAAGAATAGGATTATGAAATATAGTAACAAGAAAGATGAAGGGGAATTTTTAGAGTTTTATGAGTTTCAAAGAAAACATAATAATCAAGGTTTTAACAACACTTTACTCTTCTCTTTTCTATCTTTATTAACACTCTCTTTTTCAATATCTATTTCATGGGTATTTTTTGTAAGTATCCCAATAACAATTATGAGTGTTGTGGGTATTTATTTTAATATAAAAAACCATAAAGAATATATTCAATATAATATAAAAGAAAAAGAAAAAGAAAAAGAACAAAAATTAATTGAACAAGAACTAGATGTTTTTAATTCTTTATCTATTGAAGAACAGAAAAATTATTTAAACAAGAATCCTGAAAGTATAATTTCAGGTTACGTTGAAACTTATTTAGAAAAAAACGAGGAAATTATATTATTAAAAAACTTAATAAAAATTGAAACTAACCTAAAGAAGAAGTTTGATGATAAATTCTATTCTGAAATTAACCTCGTAAATTTTCAAGAAAAATTAAACCTTATTTTAGATGATATTAAAGAACCGGAGTTAATTAAATTATTTAGTGAAGTAGGAATTCTTAAACAAAAAATCAAGTTCTTTACATTTTTTCAAATCTTTAATGAGGATTTATACAAAGTAGAATTACAAATCCTGAAAAAAGAAAAAACATATTTAAACGATTTTGTAAATCGTTCTTTTGATAAAAATTCTTCAATAAATGATAATTTTATAATCAAACTTAAGGAAACATTAAAATTAAAAGAGAATCCTAATACTGATAATTACTCAAACGTTAGAATAAGTCGTTCTGGAAGATCTATTGGGTTACAAGGTTTAATGACTAATTACTTAATTGAAAATTATGACAAAATTGTTGGTGATAATTTAAAAATTAAACAACTTAATGAAGTATATAATAAATTTAAACATCTAGAATCTAGGTTTATTATGTTTAGTGAAGAAAGAGAAAAAAGTGACTGGAATTATAAGTTTTATGAAGAAAAAAACCAACCAAATGTAAGTAAAGGATTTACTGGATTTGAATATA
>CATIQX010000094.1 GCA_949531795.1 Cryomorphaceae bacterium
ATAACAGGTTTGTCATTCCTAACGCTTTCTTTTTTACTATTTATATAACTCAACATTGCATCATATCCATACATACACTCTACATATAACACTTCAGAATAAGTGCAAAAACCTTCATGCACCCACATATCAGCAATATCATTAGTAGTGATGGAATTTCCCCACCACTCATGTCCACTTTCATGGACAATTATAAAATCAAAATTTAGCCCATCAATAAAGCGAGTGTTTCCATGATAACCTGCAAGATAATCATTTCCATAGGCTATAGCTGATTGATGCTCCATTCCCAAGTAAGGTGTTTCAACTAAAGCATAACCATCATTCCAAAAAGGATATGCTCCAAAATATTTCTCAAAACACTCCATCATGGGCCTCACCTGTTTAAAATGTTCTTTAGCTTTGACTAAATTATCACTTAACACATAATAATCCATTCGTAAAGTATCTTTTTTTGAAATATACAATTCAGAAAAATTTACATAATCACCAATATTTAGTGTAACATTATAATTATTTATAGGATAGGAAACAAACCATTCACTAACATTTACCAAAGAATTAAAATACTGATCCCAGACTGTAGTATCTTTTCTTAAATCACCATTTGAAATTATTTTTGAAGGGTACCTAGCTGTACAGGTAATACGCATACTATCTGGTTCATCAGATTGATGATCCTTACATGGCCACCAAACACTAGCCCCTAATCCTTGACAAGAAACTCCAATCCAAGGATTTCCATTATCATCCTTTTTCCAAGAAAAACCACCGTCCCATGGTGCATTTACTGCCTCCTTAGGATAGCCACTGTACCAAATCTTTACATTTGCATATTCTGACTTTTTAAGCACCCTTGGGAAATCAATATAGACTGCACCAAACTCACGACTATACTCAAGTTCAACACCTTCAAATTGAATAAGTAAAACTTCCATATTCAAAGCCAAGTCAATTTGCATCTTATTAAAATCAGAAACAACAGTAAAATGAATAATATTGTAAGATTTTTCTAAAGATTTTTCTTGATGATCAACCATTACAAATAAGTCATAAAAAGTTACATCATAACATGTTCTCATTAAAGAAAGATCTCCTCTTAGACTATCTTCACGACTAAATGGCTGAGAAATTGCAGATAACACCCCGCAAAAAGTTACAAAAAAGAGTATTAACTTTCTCATTGGAAATATTTAATTTGTAATACTATTTAGAAAGAATAATATAGCAAGTAGAACTAAATGAAGTAGGGAAACCAGGAATAAGATCTATCTCTCCTGAAAATGTTAAATTCATGTATCCATCAGTTTCAGATTCCACTTTTCCTGATCCAGCAATTTGAACTGGAATTGGAACTCCAAAACCAGCATCTATTGAAGCGGTTTGCTCAGTAACCGATATGTTACCGAAATTATCAATATCGGCAGACACTTGTGATTCGCCAATATATATAAACAATGATCCTTCCTCATTAGCCTGTACATCAATAGATTCTGGTAATTGATCATTAAGTAAAACAACTTGACCTAAAACATCTATTTCTTCACAGTCGGGATCTATATCCCAAACTCCTAACGCTAAGTCATAAGCATATAAACAAGTGCTATCATCAGTAGTAGCAATATAATTATAATTTATTGCTAAATTATCCATGCAGCCATAAATAAAAGAAATACAAGAACCATCATCAGAATTTGCATATGGGTTATAATTTGACGCAGAAGGATTAGTACATCCTGGCTGTGAAACATCTTCTTTTTTACAAGAAGAAAAAATAAGTGATACACCTATAAATAATACTAATGATATTTTTAATATACTTTTCATTATGAATACAATTTGGTTATTAAATAAAAAAAGTTGCAATCAAAGATAGCAACTTTTTTATTATTCAATATATTTTATAATTAAACTAGAACATTACCGTTTGCTTTGGCCTCAGCTAAAACAGCAGCAATTCCTTTTTTATCAATTGTTCTTAATGCATTTGCTGAAACTTTCAAAATAATTGTTTCACCAGTTTCTGGAATAAAAAACTTTTTCGTTTGTAAATTCGGATAGAATTTTCTTTTTGTTCTATTCTTGGCGTGAGAAACATTATTCCCAACCATTACTTTCTTTCCTGTTATTTGACAAATTCTTGACATATCTTCTTAATTTAGGGCTGCAAATATACAATCTAATCTAAATAAATTGAAATTTATCACTGTTTTTTTATCTCAGTCAAAAGCAAGCTCAAAGCACTTTCAGATGCTTGATTAGCAATAGATTGCCTATCACCTAAAAAAATAAATCTACTAACAGCTACATCAAATTTACTAGCAATAGCAATAAAAACAGTACCAATTGGATTTTTATTTGTTCCACCAGTAGGGCCGGCATATCCACTTGAAGCTATAGAAAAGTCTGTATTAAATTTTTCCAAAACACTTTTGGCCATCTGGACAACAACTTCCGGACTTACCTCAGTTTTTTCATTAATAATTGATTGACTAACTGCTAGAAATTTTATTTTAATTTCATTCTGATAAGCCACAATACCTCCTTTAAAATAAGATGAACTTCCTGAAAGGGTAGTTAATTTTGAAGCAATTAGTCCTGCAGTACAACTCTCAGCGACTGCAACACTTACTCCTTTTGCAATACATAATTGGTGTAAATTGTATAGGCATGACATTTTTAGAATGCAATAGTTGGTCCTGTCAAATGCTTTTGTTCCTTCGGGCGTATACTCATAACAGGAATTTCAGAATTATTAATGATATACCTAGCTGTTACACTTATGTTATTAGATAATGTTAATTCTTCCTTTTTAGTCATTATCATAATTAAATCAGCATCAAAACTCTTTTCATATTTAAAAACAAAATCACCTAAAGTTTGCTTTTTCTCTCCTTCAACCAAATCAGCAGTACATTTCACTCCAGCATCTGTAATGAATTTTTTTACTTGATTAATATTTTTAACTAGCTTACTCCTTATCTCTTGATTATCTCTAAGTACTACCGAAACTAAACGAATAGTTGCATCCCAATATCTAGCATATTCTAAAGCATAAGTAACCTTTTCTTTTGTTTGTTTTTCCAAATCAAGCGGAAGAATAATATTCTTGCAACCTTCCCCATGATTCTTACCTTTAATTGTAATCACAGGACAATGTGCTAAACTTACAACACGCTCAGCATTAGAACCCATTATTTTTTTGGGAGAACCATCCGAACCATCAGTTCCCATTACAATTAAGTCGGCAGAAATCATTTCTGCAACTTTATTAATTTGACTGTATATTTTTCCTTTGGCTACCAAAGACTCAACGTGAACACCATACTTATCACCATACTCCTCACCAATTTGATGTAGCTTCTGATTTACCTTTAACTGTAATTCATGACTTTTATCATCTAAAAACAAAGACTGCATCATGCTTTGCTCTTCTACTACTGACAGCAAGACTACTTCAGATTTTTTGATTTTCGCCAAATTAAAAGCTTGAACTAGAGCAATCATTGACTGTTCTGAGAACCCGATAGGAACTAATATTTTACTTGATGATATTGACATATTATTTATATTTTTGACAATACAAAATTACATATTTATATGCATATAATAGCAGAGACAGAATTAATACTTAGTCCAGAAAATAAAATTTACCATCTTAATTTAACTAAAGATGAAATTGCTGATACCATAATACTTGTTGGAGATCCTGAAAGAGTAAATATAATTTCAAATAAATTTGATAGTATTGAACATAAAATACAGAACAGAGAATTTATTACACATACAGGAACTTTAAATGGGAAAAGAATTAGCGCAATATCAACTGGAATTGGCCCTGACAATATTGATATTATTGTTAATGAACTTGATGCATTAGTTAATATTGATTTCAAAACTCGAACAATAAATAAAAAAAAGAAAACTTTAAACCTTATTCGTCTAGGCACTTCAGGAGCCTTACAGAAAGATATTGAAGTTGACTCTTTTCTAGTTTCATTTTTTGGATTAGGATTTGACAACATTGCGCATTTCTATCAAACAGAAGAAATAATTGAACATGAAATGAGTAATAAGTATAAGCAACATGCAAGTTGGCCAGAAAATTTATCGAACCCATATGCTGTAAAAGCATCAGACAATCTACTTTCACTTTTTCCTGATATAAAAACAGGAATAACAGCAACTGCACCAGGTTTTTATGGGCCTCAAGGAAGAACATTAAGACTTAATCCACTTATTACCAACTTACATGAAAAAATGGAAAGCTTTAATTACAAGGGAAATAGAATTACAAATTTTGAAATGGAAACTTCTGCTCTATACTACTTAGGACAATCACTTGGACATAATACACTAACAATGTGTGCTATAATAGCAAACCGACTTACAAAAGAGTACAGTAAAAACTATAAAAAAACAGTAGAAGAAATGATAAGTCTAGTACTTAAAAGAATCTGTTAACAGTTATCGCAACATTTATTAGATTGTACTAGTTTACATGAATAAACTGCCAAAATAGATCCAAGAATAGTTGCTATAACATACAACCATAAATGAGTCAAGTCTCCTGAAAAAATTGCAGGAGCTATAGAGCGAGCTGGGTTCATAGAAGCACCACTAATAGGCCCTGCAAAAGTAGCCTCAAAAGCAACTACTCCACCAACAGCCAAAGCAGCAGTAATTCCCTTTTCCTTTGACCCAGTTGAAACATTAAGAATCACAAACATTAAGATAAAGGTTAAAATAAACTCCAATATAAAGGATTGCATCCAAGCCTCATTTAAAGGCAAGGTTTCCCCCATAGTGCTTGATTCAGGGAAAATAAAATATAAGCTTGCTGATGCCAAAATTGCACCTACTAACTGAAAAGAAATATAAGGTAAAATCTGGTTTTTTGGGAATCGTTTTGCTACTGCAAAGGCAATCGTTACTGCTGGGTTAATATGCGCTCCAGATATATCACCAATTGCATATATCATAGCCATTACTACTAATCCAAATGAAAGCCCAATTCCTAAATGACTTATTTCACCGCCAGTAATTTCATTAATCATAATCGCGCCTGTACCTACAAATACCAAGATGTAGGTGCCAAATAATTCTGCCCAATACTTTTTCATAATAATTTTTCTTTTAATTTATTCATAATTATTTTAGGAGCAGAACAAGGCTTACCCGTTTTTTTATTTATAAAAACCAAAATGACTTCACCAATATTCAAAAGCTCTCTATTTTCATTAAAAGTTTCATAATGAAAAGTAATTTTTGCAGATGGTAATTCTTTAATAGTTGTTTTGATAGTAAGCTTATCATCATAAAAAGCAGGTTTTTTATAATTAATATTCATACTTACAACAGGAAGCGCAAATCCCATTGCTTCGATTTCTTTATATGACAGTCCCAAAGAACGAAGAAGCTCAACTCTTCCCACTTCATAATACTGAGCATATACTCCATAGTATACAAAACTCATTTGATCTGTTTCGCCATACCTCACTCTAATTTTTGTTTCAAAAGAATACATGCTGCAATAATACACACAATATTTTTATTTCTTAATATTGTAGCCTTATGAAATTTAAAAAATACAATATATACTTAGGACTGCTTTTAATTTTTTCTTGCACCTCAACATACAATTTACAATCGTTTGATTGCGATTCAATTGAGATAAAGGCAAATGCGGATACGATTGCATTAGCTATTATAGCTCCTTATCAAAAAGGAATAGAGGCAGAAATGAATGAGGTAATTAGCTATTCAAAAATTAACTTAACAAAAAAAGGTGCCGAATCCTTGTTAGGGAATTTTGTAACCGACCTATGCCTAAACTATTCTGATGCACATATGTGTGTAATGAATAACGGAGGACTAAGAAGCACAATAGATAAAGGCTCTATTACTAGAGGGAAAATATACGAACTAATGCCTTTTGAAAATGAATTAGTAGTGCTAGAATTAAATAAAGAAGATTACTTAGACCTCTTAGATTATATCTGCAAAAGAGGTGGCGAACCTTTTTCAGGTATCAAAATAACTATGAATAAAGATAGAAGTGTAATAACTAATTCCTGGCCAGTAAACTTTGAAAAGAATGAAAAAGTCAAAGTTCTTACCTCAGATTATCTAGCAAACGGAGGGGATAAGATGAGTTTTTTTCAAAATAAAGAACAACATAAATTGGGTCTAAAACTGAGAGATGCCATTATTAATCACTGCGAAAAAAATGACACAATCACTGCAAATCTTGACGGAAGGATAAAAATAATTGACCATGAACAATAGAAGACACTTTATAAAAAAAAGCGGATTAGGAGCTATTGGACTCTCATTAATTCCACAACTTTCCTTTGGTAAAAATAATGACACAAAACTCACTATTTTACACACGAATGACATGCATAGCCATATTCACCCATTTACAAGCGGAAGAAATAAGGGCTTAGGAGGAATGGCACAAAGAGCAGCGCTAATCAAACAAATAAGAAAACAAGAAGAACATGTTCTACTATTAGATGCTGGAGATGTTTTTCAAGGAACACCCTACTTTAATGTTTATGGAGGAGAGCTAGAATTCAAACTTATGAGTGAAATGAAATATGATGCTGTAACTTTAGGTAATCATGATTTTGATAATGGATTAGAAGGACTAAAAGAACAACTGCCTCACGCTAACTTTCCTTTTTTAATTGCAAACTATGATTTTTCAGATACTATATTTAAAAATACTTTTAAGCCTTATAAAGTATTTCGAAAAGGAAATTTAAAAATAGGAGTCTTTGGAATTGGCATAGAATTAGAAGGTCTAGTACCAAAAAAATTATATCAAAACACAGTATATAAAGACCCAATATCAACAGCTAATCATTATGCTAATATTTTAAAACAAAAAGAAAAGTGCGATTTAGTTATTTGCCTATCACATTTAGGCTTCAAATATAAGGAAGAAAAAATATCAGATATGACCTTTGCAAGTCAAACGCGTGATATTGATTTAATTATAGGAGGACATACACATACCTTCTTAAAAAAGCCTGTCAAGCAGCTTAACATAGACCAAAAAGAAGTACTAATCAACCAAGTTGGATGGGCAGGAATTAACATTGGCAAGATTGATTATCATTTTAGTCAAAATGATAGTTTAAAAAAAGTTTATGGAAGATCAATATTTATTAAAAATGGCTATGAAAATGCATAATAATATGACTTTTAAAAAGTTTTAAACAAAATCCTTTACCTGATAATCTTAC
>CATIQX010000095.1 GCA_949531795.1 Cryomorphaceae bacterium
TGCAAGAATTTTTCTAACCATTCTATCATTGATATATCCAAATGATTGGTTGGCTCATCTAAAAGTAATATATCCGCATTTTCCAATAATAAAAGTGCCAGTGACAATCTCTTCTTTTGTCCACCTGATAAAGCACCTACTTTTTGCTGAAGATTATTAATGTTAAATTTTGAAAGTATTTGTTCACTTCTCCTTTGATAATCCCAAGCATTTTCTTGCTCCATTTTGGCAGTAAGTTCTTCAACTAATTTTTCAGTTTGTAAACTCCCCCCTTTGCTATGATCTTCTACTGCTTTTTCATAATCCTTTACCAGAATGCTTATTTTATTATGCGCACTATTTATAAGTTCATTTATAGTTAATCTATCATCAAATATAGCATCTTGAGAAAGATAAGAAACCTTACATTCATTCCTGAAAATCACCTCTCCTTTATCTGAAGAATCTTGTCCAGCTAATATTTTCAGCATTGATGATTTACCTGTTCCATTATTAGCAATAAGGGCAACTTTATCTCCTTTGGATAAGCCAAAACTAAGTCCTTCAAAAAGGATTCTTTCTCCAAAATTCTTACCTAAATTTTCTACTGCTAATAAATTCATAATGCACTATTTTTTCCAGCCAAGTAACCAGTCGTCCAAGCGGCCTGAAAGTTAAACCCTCCCGTTACTCCATCAATATTTAATAATTCTCCTGCAAAGTAAATTCCTTGGTGGCGTTTACTTTCCATAGTTTGCATGTTTATTTCTGATAAATCTATCCCTCCACAACTTACAAACTCTTCTTTAAAAGTTGTTTTCCCTTTTACTTCAAATTCATCATTTAGAAGCATGTTTATCAGGCGGTTTTTATTTTTTTTTGATAATTCATTCCAGATTTGATACTCAGCTATTTCTAATTTATTCAACATAAAATGCCATAAACGCTTAGGAATTTCTAAAGGATTGTGCTTGTACATTTGTTTCCTACTTGAAGTCATATTACTAAATTGACTTCTTAGCTCCTCTTCATTTATTGATAACCAATTCACCTGTACGCTAAAATTATAGTTTTGCTTTGCCAAATCCTGAGCTCCCCAGGCAGATAGTTTAAGTATTGCTGGTCCGCTCATCCCCCAATGAGTTATCAATAAAGGTCCTGTTTGCCTTAATTTACTTCCTTTGATACTTGTGATTACATTAGGTACGCTAAGCCCCATAAGTTCAGTTATTGGGTTTTTAGGCATATTAAATGTAAACAATGAAGGCACTGGACTTACAATTTCATATCCCAATTTTTTTAACCAATCCAATCCACTTTCTTTTGGGCTTCCTCCACTAGCAATTATAACTTTATCAAAAATAAGCGTTTCTCCATTAATGGATAAGTTTATTCTGTTTTCACTAGCAGTTATAGCATTAATTTTACTTTTATATGAAAGCCTGATGGCTAAATTTTCAGCTGTATTTAGTAATAGATCAACGATAGTTTGGGAACTATTACTTGAGGGAAACATTCTGTTATCTGATTCAGTTTTCAAGGTTACTCCTCTGTTTTCAAACCAATTAACAGTATCGGTTGTAAAAAAGTGATTGAATGATTTTTTGAGTTCCCTTCCTCCTCTGGGATAACTTTTGATAAGTTGGGAAATACTAAAGGTTGCATTGGTAACATTGCACCTCCCTCCTCCTGATACTTTTACTTTTGCAAGTACTTTATCTGTTTTTTCAAATATAGTAACACTTGCCTTGGGATTAGTTTCTTTTGCAGTAATAGCTGCCATAAATCCTGCGGCACCACCACCAATTACTGCTATTTTCATTATCTTCTTTTTACTTGTTCAATTAGAGCTACAATGAAAGAAACTAGAACTATTATTTGAAAAATAAAATATACAGATGGTAAA
>CATIQX010000096.1 GCA_949531795.1 Cryomorphaceae bacterium
AAAAATTTTTAATTTCTAAAAATATATAATAAATATCATAAAAAAATACCTCAAAAATTGAGGTATTTCTTAAGATATAATTTTAGTTAATTATTTTATGATCACAACAGGACAACTATTTGGTTCTGGAGATACATTTACCCAAAAAGTATCCGTACAACTAGCTCCATAATTATCAGTAACTGTTAATTCAAAACCATAATTACCAGACTGAGCTTCAAAATTTAAAACTGATTTTTTTCTTGAATCGTTAATATCAGCAACATTATTACCTGAAAATTGTTTCCAGTAAAAATTCATAGTATCTCTCTCATTATCATAAGATGAAGTAGCAGATAAAACTACTGAACGCAAATAAGTATTAGGATCATTATCATGCTCAATTGTAATATCTAAACTTCTAGCTTCAATTTCAGCACTTCTTTTTTCATCAAGCATTATTTTTTCAGCTAAGGCTCTTTCAGATTCTGCTTTTGCGATTCGCTTGTTATGACCATCCACCACACTAAATGAAAAAAGGGATAAACAAGCAAAAATTAAAATTACAGTTAATGGAGTTTCTATTTTTGACATCTTTAATTTTTTATTGATTAATAATAGCAAAGTTAATAAAATATTAATAGTAAGCAAGTTACATATCAACTTTAGTAATTAAATCATACATTTCACTTGAATAAGTATAAGTTATTGCGAGCTTATTGATTTAAAAAGCAAAAAAAAATAAACTAAAAATAATAATTAAAAAGTAAAATATGAATCTTTCTAATTCTATACCAAAAATAAGAGTAATTTTGCCGCCTAAAATTTTAATATGCAATCAATCAGAAACATAGCAATTATTGCCCATGTTGATCACGGAAAAACTACATTAGTCGATAAAATTATTGATCAATGTAAAGTCCTTGATGAAAGAAAGGAAAGAACAGAATTATTATTAGATAGTAATGACTTAGAGAGAGAGAGAGGAATTACTATACTATCTAAAAATGTTTCAGTTAATTACAAAGACGTTAAAATTAATGTAATTGATACTCCTGGTCACGCTGATTTTGGAGGAGAGGTTGAGCGAGTACTTAAAATGGCCGATGGCGTATTGTTACTAGTTGATGCATTTGAAGGCGCTATGCCACAAACAAGATTCGTACTAAGTAAAGCTATTGAATTAGGACTCAAACCTATAGTTGTTGTAAATAAAGTTGATAAAGAAAATTGCACACCTGATTTAGTGCAAGATGCAATTTTTGATTTAATGTTTAATTTGGATGCTACTGAAGATCAGTTAGATTTTGTTACAATTTTCGGATCATCAAAACAAGGTTGGATGAGTTTAGATTGGAAGGAGAAAACAGATGATATCTCTGCTCTACTTGATGTCGTAATTTCTGAAATTCCTGCAGCACCATATAACGAGGGAACACCACAAATGCAAATTACATCTTTAGATTATTCTAAATTTGTTGGTCGTAT
Source organism: Cryomorphaceae bacterium (assembly GCA_949531795.1). Taxonomy (GTDB): domain Bacteria; phylum Bacteroidota; class Bacteroidia; order Flavobacteriales; family BACL11; genus UWMA-0277. The sequence goes on from CATIQX010000096.1 coordinate 1,468, forward strand.
TGCAATAGGGCGTATTTTTAGAGGAGATTTGGTTGAAGGAAAAGATTACATACTCTGTAAAGCTGACGGCATAAGAAAGAAGGTAAGAATTAAAGAATTGCATGTATTTGAAGGAATGGGGAAAGCTCAAGTAAAAACAGCACGTGCTGGTGATATTTGCTCTATGGTCGGTATTGATGATTTTGAAATTGGGGATACTTTAGCTGATTTGGATAACCCTGAAGAATTACCAAGAATATCTATAGATGAGCCTACAATGAGTATGCTCTTTACAATTAATAATTCTCCTTTCTTTGGCAAAGAAGGGAAATACTGCACTTCTCGTCATTTAAGAGATAGGTTATACAAAGAACTAGAGAAAAATTTAGCTTTAAAAGTTGAAGATGGAACTTCGGAAGAAAAATTCAATGTTTTTGGTAGAGGGATTTTGCATTTATCAGTACTTATTGAAACTATGCGTAGAGAAGGATTTGAACTACAAGTTGGGAAACCACAAGTTATTTATAAAGAAATTGACGGAAAGAAATGTGAGCCAATGGAGACATTAGTTATTGATGTTCCTGCTGAATTTTCAGGTAAAGCAATTGATTTAGTTACCCAAAGAAAGGGAGATATGTTAGTAATGGAGCCAAAGGGTGATTTACAACATTTAGAATTTGACATACCTTCAAGAGGATTGATTGGATTAAGAAACAATATGCTTACTGCTACTGCTGGAAACGCAATAATGACACACAGATTCAGAGAATATGGACCTCATAAAGGAGAGATTGCTGAGCGTATGAAAGGTTCATTAATTTCAATGGAAGCAGGAAGTTCAACTGCATTTTCAATTGGAAAATTACAGGATAGAGGAAAATTCTTTATCTCACCAGGGACAGCTATTTATAAAGGACAAGTAATTGGAGAAAATAGTCGTGAAGATGATTTAGATATTAATGTTATTAAAGGAAAGCAATTAACTAACATGCGTAAATCAGGTACTGATGCTACAATTGTAATTGCACCTAAAATTGATTTTTCATTGGAAGAAAGTATGGAATACATTCAAGCTGATGAGTATTTAGAAGTAACGCCAGAATCTTTGAGAATGCGTAAAATTAGCTACAGATAAAGTACATAAAATATAGATATATAAATGGAGGTATAAAAGCCTCCATTTTTATTATCTTTGATTTTCATAAATCTACAAGCATGAGAGATAACAAAAAGGCATCTAAAACTAATAAGGGGAGAAAACAAAAGTCAATTACAGAAATACTCTTTACGGTTTATGCTTTTGTTTTATTTATATTAGGTGTTTTAGTAGTATTTTTTACTAAAGAATTTGATGTAATTAGTTTAAAAGGTGATAAAGGTGAAATTGCTTATATATTTTTAAAGTTTATTGGAAGTTTTGAGATTCTAGTTAGTTTTTTAATATTTAGTATTAGAAAATTAAAAGGTCGTGTTATTTACTACTCAGCTGTAGGTTTAATTATTGCTGGATTTATTAACCTTTACTTACTATCTATGTTAAGCGAGTACATTATTTTACCATCTGTATATTTTATCTTTCAGATAATATTTCAACTTTCTTTCTTTTTAGTTCTTTTTGATCAAGTAAAAAGGAAATAATGAAAATAGCAGTAATTGGTGGTGGTGCCGCAGGATTTATGGCAGCTATTACTGCAAAAGAAACTAATCCGAAAGCAAAAGTTACTATCTTTGAGAAAACAGATAAAATACTAGTAAAAGTAAAAGTATCAGGAGGAGGCAGGTGCAATGTTACCAATGCAACCTTTAGTATTTCCCAACTTATCAAAAATTATCCTAGAGGAGGGAGAGAACTTAAAAAATCATTCAATCACTTTTTTACAGCCGATACTGTTAAATGGTTTGAAAGCAGAGGCGTAATCTTAAAAACAGAAGCAGATAACAGAATTTTTCCTCATAGTAATAGTTCTCAGACTATTGTTGATTTATTACTAAATACTGCTGAAAATTTAGCAATCAGGCTTTCTTATAAAAGTAAAATTAATGCTATAACAGTTAGTGAAAACGGAATAATCCTATCCATTAATGGAGAAACTCTTATTTTTGATATAGTAATAATTGCAAGTGGAGGAAGCCCAAAAGAAAGTGGATTAGATTGGTTGAAAAAATTGGGATATAAAATTATAAGCCCAGTGCCATCATTGTTTACATTTAATATGCCTAAAAACCCAATAACTGAACTTATGGGGCTTAGTGTGCCTAATGTAATCACAAGCATCAAAGGCAGTAAATTAAGACAGACAGGACCTCTATTAATTACCCATTGGGGAATGAGCGGACCAGCAATACTTAAACTATCTGCTTGGGGAGCTCAGGATTTGGCAAAGCAAAACTATAATTTTATCGTACAGGTGAATTGGTTAGCAATAAATGAAGAGG
>CATIQX010000097.1 GCA_949531795.1 Cryomorphaceae bacterium
CAAGACCAGGGATTTTCCTCATGGTATGGGGCAAACGATTTATTAAGTGATGCGAATAATCACAATGTTGACGGCGCAAAATTTATGGATTGGCGTTTACCTACCAAAAGAGAATTAAATCTTGTATATAATCAGAAATTAAATATTGGCGGTTTTAGTCCTAGCTACTATTGGAGTTCTACGGAGTACAGTTATGGGAATGCGTGGAGACAGAATTTCAGCGGTGGTAACCAGGACTCCAACGGTAAGTACAACGGCAACTATGTTCGTTCGGTCAGGGCTTTTTAACTATTTATCAATTTATCCATTTAACTATTTTTTATAATGGGTGGTTTACTGCGTAGCGGTCAATTTTTAAAAATGGAGGGCACGCCCTCCATTTTTCATTTAAATTATAAATTATGGCACTGTATTATGATCTACCTGTATTCAAAGATGTGTACAAACTCACTTTATTAATTTTCCGACAGTGGATAATTGTTTTTATAGGTGAATAAATGAAATTAGTTTATTTCTGTTATATGATTAACAAAACAGCTTCAAAAAAGGATAAAATAAAACGCTTTTTTAAAAAATTATTTCTTAAGTAAAATACTGATTAAGTAATTTAACAAGAAGCTTCAGAACCATTTAGCTTGCTAAGTTTGGTAATTTTTTTAAAGATTGTAGATACTAATTTCTAACTATTTTTTTGAAAAAAGTTTGAGAGCCGTCATTAATCTCTAATATGTATATTCCAGATGCATGAGGTAAATTAATTTGACTAGTGTTACTTTTGATGTTAAAATTAGATAATATTTCTCCTCCAATATTTTTAATAGATAAATTATATCCTGATTTTGTAGAATTTTTAATCATAAATGTTCCATTAGAAGGATTTGGGTAAATAGTTATATTATCATCTTCAAGCTTATTTAAGTTAGCTGGAACATTTGTAATTTTTGAAATTCCACTGCTAGTAGTAACCAGTTTTATTATAGATTAATTCCTGTAGCTACTTGAAAAGCATATTGCGCAGTGTTGTAATTGGCAATTGCCTCAATATAATCAAGTTTGGACTGAATAAATATTTCCTGTGCTTGTAATAGCTCAAAAGGCCGTATAGTACCTAATTCTTGTCTTTTGGCACATTGATTAAATGCTTTTTTGCTTTGTAAGTAAGCCTTGTTGGCCAATTCTGTTTGCTTATTTCCTATAAGTAAGTTTTGTTTAGCTGAAGCTATGTCTTGGTTAATAGCTGCTTTAATTTCTTTAATTTCTAATTCTTGAATTTTTTCACTAGCCTCTATTTTTTTTGTTGGACCATTGTAAATAAGTTTTTCAATTGGAATTTTCCACTGCAAAGAGAAATTCATGGAAGTAGTAGGGTAGAGCTGCTTAATTTCCGATCCTGGTGAGCTAGGCATTAATGAAACAGGCCCCAACAGTCCTCCGTAAAGAGAACCAAAACTATTGAATCTTACGTTGGGAATAAAAAAAGCTTTGGTTGTAGTTAGTTTCTCTGTACTAACTGCTTTGAGTAAAAGCTCTGCATATTGAATTTCAGCTCTTTTATTACTCAGAGAGTCTAAGTTTTCCAAAGAATCTATATTCACCAATTCTATAGGTTTTAAAATGGTATCAATGGGAATTAAACTGTTAAAAGGGTTTAAATTCAATAAACGCGATAGTTGAGCACTTTTTTTATAATAATATTTTTGCTGGTTTAATTCTTGAATCTTTAAATGGTGAACATTGCTTTGGGCCAATAAAAGCTCCGACTCATAAGCCAAACCTACCCCTACTTGCAGTGCCAATTGCTGAGAGATATTATCTGCAACAGTATGCAGCTGATGATATGCATTTGTTTTTAAAAACCCAATAAGTAACTGGTAGTAGGTGTCTGCAACTTCTAGAAGTACTATGTTTTTTTCTGCTTTGGTTTTGTAAGTATTTGCTTCTAGTTTTAACTCGGATGCCTTGGTTTTATAAATTCCTTCTCCAATATTCCATAGCGCATCAATACCAACACCATTCCATAAGTTTTGCTGGTTTACTTCAGTAAAGAAACTGCCGTTGCCGTTCATTGCAGCCCCTTGCAATTGTCTAGTTTGAATGCCTGCAAATAGCTCCGGTATCCACCATCCTTTGCTTATTAGAAGATCGGCTTCTAATACTGTTTTATTTAAATTTAATTTACTTATAGTCAGATTATTAGCTCCTGCTATTTTAAGTGAAGATTCTATGCTTATAGTCGATGTTTCCTGACCATAAATATTGCTTAATAGCAGTCCAAAAGCTATAGATAGCTTTAATTTTAATAAATACTTCAAATGCCTATTCATTCTTCAGATTTTTTTAAAACTGGATAAACTTTATTTCCTGTTTTCACAAGACTTTTCCCCCTTGTAATTACCAGTGTAGAGTCGTTAATATTGCTGTTTAGTACCTCGTAATAGTTGGCATTTTCTAATCCTATTTCCAAAGCTATTTTTTCTACTACACCATCTCTTACCACTAGTATATGAGGAGCATCGTCTATCATTGTTTTAGTTTTACTAGGAAGAGAAAGTACGTTGTCTCTACTAGACAATTCCATAGTTACCTTGGCATACATCCCAGGAAGGATTGCTTCGCTTTTGTTGGGTATGTCAATCTCTACCAGCATTGTTTTAGAACTAGCCTCCAAGGCTTTGGCGGTTCTAGTTACCTTTTCTGAGTAATTTCCATTAGGTAACTCAGGGAAATTTATTTGAGACAATAATCCTACTTTTATAAAAGAAGCATCGCTCTCAGGAACTGTAACCGTTAACCTAATAGGGTGGGTTTGTTGTAATTCTACCAGTGGTTTGGTTCCGCTATTGTTAATTCCACTTTGTACTAAATCTCCCACGTTTACCATTTTCTTAGTAATTCGACCGGTAAATGGTGCTTTTACTGTAAGCAGGCTAATTCTATCGTTAATGGCGCTCAAATCTGCTTGAGTTGACAAATAAGCGGCTTCTGCGGCTTCTAATTGCTGAATGGGTGATAGTGAGGGAGTATTTTCCTGAATTGATTTTAAACGTTCGTAAATAGCTTTTTTGGCAATTAGTTCTGCTTTTAGCTTTTCCGCTTCTCTCAATAGCTCTGGATTATAAAGTACAGCTATTGCATCGTTGGTATAAACCAAATCTCCTATATCTTTTCCTATACTTTGGACATATCCACTTTCCATAGGGTGAACCATTACCTTTCTATAAGCTTTGGCAACTCCGGTAATCATAGTTCTGGAAATAAAAGAGTGGTAGGACGGTTGTACAACTTCTACACTAGAAGTATTGATTTCTTGTTGTACAACAGATTCATCGCCTTCACTACTTCCTTCTTTTTCTGTAGATGAGTTACACCCAACAGCAATAAATACTAAGTATAGAAGAGAAAGAATATAATAGGGTTGTTTTAAGCTCATGATTGAGATTTTTTGGCAATGAATGAATAAAGTATCGGAATAACATAGTAAGTAAGTAGGGTAGTCATAAAAGTTCCTCCAATTACAGCAATTGCCAATGGTACGTTTGCCTCGGTACCTGCCTGGGTAGATAGCGCGGTAGGAAGTAATCCAAAAATAGTAGTTGCGGCAGTCATAAGTATGGGTCTAAACCTTTCGCTAGAGCCGTTGATAATGGCATCTGTTTTGCTTTGTCCATCGATAATTAAATTGTTAATTCTATCTATTAAAATATTTCCATAAGAAACAGAAATTCCTACCATCATAATAATTCCCATAATAGATTGAATACTTAGGTAAGTATCGGTGATTTTCATCAAGAAAATAACGCCCATTAACCCAAGAGGAAAAGCCAAAATAATAATAAATGGCTGTCTAAAAGACTTAAATAATGGGGTGATAATTAAAAATGCAAATGCAATAGCCAATAAAAGACCTAAGCTCAATCCGCTAAAAGATTGCTGTATCATTACCACCTCTCCATCAAAATTAACTTCGTAACCTTTTGGCAATTCTATTCCCGAAATTAAGTCTTTAACCTCGTCCGAAACATGGCCAATATCTGCACCATATACATTGGCGTAAACATTAAAAGTTCTCATTAAATTGTGGTGGTTGATTTCTACAGGATTGGTTCCTTCAGTAATTTTAGAAAAATTTCTAAATGGTATGGTTTTATCACTTGTTTTGCTTCCAACTGCAACATTTTCAATAGTAAATTCTGTATTTATCTCATTTTCTGGATAGGTAATCCCCACGTAATAATGATTCCCATTTTTTTCATCAATCCAAAAAGATTTGTTAAAAGTAGTAGAGGAATTTAATGCAGAAACCATGTTTTTAATAGCATCTACCGGTTCTACACCTAATTCAGCAGCTTTTATTCTGTCTATGTCAATATTTTTTGATGGCTGATCAATTCTTTGAAGTACTCTTACATCTCTCAAATTAGAAAGGGTATTCATCGTATCTCTAATTTGTTCGGCTATCGACCTTAGTTTTTCTAAATTATTTCCCTTTATTTGAACATCAATAGGAGATGGTTTTCCCTCGTTAAGCGCTGCGGTAATTAAACCTCCTGTATTAAAACTAATTTCAACTCCAGGAAACTTGTTTTTGAATTGTTTTCTTAAACTATTTGCATATTCAAAGGTGCTTTTTTTATGATCTTTCTTTAGCTGAACCCCAATAAATGCATCCTGTGTACCAGAATTAGGGGTATAGGCTGCAGGCAAATCGTAAAAAACACCAATATTAGAAATAAGTTGCTCCAAATCATCCCCAGCTTCTGCTCTTATCTCTTGCTCCATGAGTACAATGGTTTCTTGAGTAGTTTCTAAAGTGGTTCCAGACTCCATACGTACTTGAATTTCCATTTGCCCCACGTCTGACTGTGGAAATAGTTCATAACCTAGCTCCGTTATTTGGCTTAATGAGAAAATAAATAATGCAATGGTGGTTATTAAAGTAATGGCTCTGAATCGTAAAATAAATGCCAAACTCTTTTTGTACTGGGTATTTAAAAATTGAATAAACCCTTGGAAAAAGTTTCTTTTTTTATTTTCTGATTTTGCCAATTTATTCTTGAAAAGAAATGCTGCCAATATAGGAGTTAAGGTCAGTGAAAAAAGGTAAGAACCTATCATTGCTCCTGTAACTGTAATTGCTAAAGGTGAAAAAAGAAACTTGGTTATTCCAGTAAGAAAAAATACTGGGAAAAACACGACAATTATTACTAAAGTAGACGCCAAAACAGGGTTAGAAACTTCAATTGCAGCATCCATCGCCGCTTGAAAGGAGTTTTTGCCCATTTTTAAGTGTCTGTCAAAGTTTTCAATTACTACAATAGAATTGTCCACCAGTAATCCAAGTACTAA
>CATIQX010000098.1 GCA_949531795.1 Cryomorphaceae bacterium
TAAATATCCAGAGATTACAAAAAATACATCAACACCAATAAAGCCTCCTTGTATCCATAGTAAGTCTGCATGAAACAAAATAACAACAATGACAGATATTGCCCTTAAACCATCAATATCGGGCCTGTAAGAAATTGGTTTACTCATTATTGCTTATTGTGTGTTTAATAGTATCATGTAAAAGTAATGGGTTGCCACAAAGTTACGTTTTCATACTACAATTAACTTTAATTGATTGAGACAAATAAAAAAGAAACTTTTGTAAACACAAAAAGAAATCACAGGGGTTGTGTTACGCTTAATTAGGGGCTGTTAACTCCCTCCCCAGCTGTACTGGAAGAAAATACCACTACACCAAGTAGTAAAGCAAATAGTACTTTATTTTTTTTACGCATTGAGGGTGGTGCTGGCTTTTTTTAAATATAAATTTTATTAAAACAATACAGTAATAAGGTGTGGGGCGTTTGTGGGTAGGGAAAGGTGTGGGTTTATGGGTCTTCTTAAAGCAACAAATGAAAGGGTTCTTTACTTTTATAATCTTGACACAAATCAGTATGATATACCAGCTCAAGTAAACAGTGAATTTGTAAATGTCCGATGGTTTTTAAGAATAAATATAAATGAGAATTTAAAAAAAGGATGCCAAACGAATGGATAGGCTAAAAGAGAACACATTAAATTGATGAGTGGAAAGAAAAAATACGCTTCTACTTCCAGTATTTTCGTTTACTGGTAAGTCCAATACCTGGATTGAAAGCATTGGTTGGATCTAGTTCTTTGTAAAAATTCTTTAAGTTTGGTTTTGCAAAATATTCATGGCCAACATTGTGCTCCGCTGGATATTCAGCTCCTCTTTCATCAAATGTTTTAAGCAACTTTTTTTTCAATGCTTTTGCATCAACTCCTTTTTTAACAACATAATTATGGTGCAGTACATGGCAAAATAAGTGTCCATAGTACAATTTAACTTCTAATAAATCATTAATTTCTGGAGGAAGCTTTTCAAACCAGTCCTTTTCATTACGAGGAAAAGCAATATCCATAGTCATCATTGCTCCAACATTTTTTTGATGAACCGCATGATATCGACCTATAGCACTACCGGCAACAAACCTATGAAGTATAGCTTTCTTGCTCTCTTTTTCAGTACATTCAAAAAAGTCCCCTTCATTTTCCGTGAAAAACTTTTTAAAATAGGCTCTTGCTTCATCAACTCCTTCATCAGACATTTCGATAATCCAATGATGTTCAAACCTATCTCTGTATTGCTCCATTCGCTTTGGCAAATGATTGGGCCACAATTTACTTAAAAACTGCATGAGTTTATCTGAAAATTTGTTCGGCAGGAAACTTAACTTACCTGCTAACAAATCAGCTTTACGCTTTAAAGCAAACAATTTAGGTATAAAACCAGAACCCATTTTATTAATTACTACAAAAGTGTCCTTGCCATATTTTTTTGTTGCATCATAACAATCTCGATGCAAATATTCACCTGAAGTAGGTAAATTTTTGAACTCAGATAAAATATCTCGACGAATTTTACCCAAAACATTCGAGCTATTTGTACCAACGTAAAAAACTTTCTGTTGCTTAGGAATCGCATATGTATCTAATCGAACTGCAAAAACTGCAATTTTACCAGCACATCCAGAAGCTCCGTGCAATCTTCTTCCATCAGCATTATAACGAGCAGGTGTACTAGAATCGACTTTTCTTACACGATTCTTATACTCATTATCAGAGGCCAATTTATTAGGGAACTGTATTTCCTTGTCTGTATATTTTTTATTTTGCAAGTTAGTTAAAACCTCTTCAGGCGTATTACCTAATTCAATACCTAATTCATTCACTAAGGATAAATTTCCTTCTCCATCAATTTGCGCATAGAGTGACAACTCTGTATATGCTGGACCTCTTTTCACCAATGCTCCACCCGAATTATTACAAATTCCTCCAACTATTGAAGCTCCAATACAAGATGAGCCTATAACCGAATGCGGCTCTCTTCCATAAGGCGCTAATTTATTCTCAAGTCCAAACAATGTACTTCCCGACAACCCTATAATTTGCTTTCCTTCATTGATAACTTGTATGTCGCTAATACGCATAGTATTTACTAAAACTATTGGACGATCATAATCATTACCATCAGGCGTTGACCCACCCGTTAAACCAGTATTAGCAGCCTGCATAATAACAATTAAGTCTGCCCGAACACAAACCTTTAAAATCTTCCAGGTTTCAAGTAATGTCCCTGGCCTAGCAACAGCTAGAGCCTCTCCTGAACCAAATCTAAATCCCTTACAATAAGTTTGCTTACTTGATTCAGTCGTAAGAATATATTTTTCACCAGTTATAGCTTTAAGATCTTGAGCTAGTTTAGTTTTGTCTAATGTGTGTTCCATATGTTCACTTAAACCTAAGAATGATAGTATTTCAATAACAAAAATACTGAAAAGAATATAAAACATCTTGTTTTATAAATAAGCACTTGCTACAAATTAATACTTCAAATAAGATAAAGATTCCAATCCAGAAACATCTATTTAAATTTCTTTTTCATCCATATATTTGACTAGCTAATCAATTACATAGTTTCCAGGATTAAATAATAACTTATTACATGAAAAAAGCCCTCACATTGCTGTGAAGGCTTCTAATTTTCGCTCCTCTTCTTGGGCTCGAACCAAGGACCCTCTGATTAACAGTCAGATGCTCTAACCAAACAAACACTTCATTCTTAACAACTTAAGAACAGATAATATAAATGTCTGTCAAAAGTCTGTCAATTATGAGTGTAAAGTATCCTAAAATCAAGTTCGACAATAAGCAACGTGCCTTTATTGTTTTTTATCATAATAACAAAAGGTATCGCCTATTTAATGGAAGTAAATTCAATATAGACATTTACCCTAATTCCTATCCCATTAGTAAACGTGAAGAAGTAGCTAACCTATTAGCAGCAGAAGTATTTAAGTATATATCAAGTGGTTTAAATATAAATGAAGCTAAAAAGAAACTTCTTTATAAAACAGATTTACAATACTTGGAGATAGCCTTGAATAACAAATTAAAAGAGAGTTACTCTGGTGCATATAAAACAATGTTGAGGTTTATATATGATAGGTTTGTTGCTCAATTAAAGGGCACAGAACTTACCTCTAACAATATTAAATACTTCTTAAGCAACTATGAGTTAGAAGTATCTTACAACACCATTAAAA
>CATIQX010000099.1 GCA_949531795.1 Cryomorphaceae bacterium
TATCTTGCTAAAAGTTTTTTTGAAACTTTATATTTTGCGGAATAAAAAAGACCAGTTTTTCTAGATTTAAGTGTCAAAAACTCTTTCTTATACCATTTTGGGTCAGTTGCTTTCTTTTTGTGATCTTCATGTGATGAAGATTCAAGTATTTCTCCTTTAATCCAAGGCTCAATATTATAAATACTTAGTCCAAAATGTTCCGCTCGTTGAAGAACTATTTCAAAATCTGATTCAGAAAAAAAATTTGTTCCATCTTTTCCAAAACCATTATTAAGGTTTTTTAATCCTGAAAATATATGTTGTTCTAAAAATTTTTCTTGCTCCATGTTTGTGTTTTTTCTAAAGATTTGTATTTAAAATATATTGAGCAAAAATAAGCTAAATTTCTCACAACCAAAACTAAAAAGTGTTGAGCAAGATATTAATTTTTTGAGAAAATATTTGTAGCTGTATATTTGTTATTTATGATTTTTTAATCTTTTCTGCTTTACTCTTACCAATCAGTTTTATCAATTCTTCATTTTTGGCTTCCATAACTTTTTTAACTGAACCAAAATGAGTAATCAACATCTCTACTGTTTTCGAGCCTATTCCGTCAATTTTGTCTAGTGAAGTACCGAGGCTATCTTTTCCTCTTTGTTTTCTATGGTGGTTAATTCCAAATCGGTGGGCTTCATCACGTAATTGCTGTATTAATTTTAGGCTTTCTGATCTTTTATCTAAATATAAAGGAACACTATCTTCTGGGAAATAAATTTCTTCCAAGCGCTTGGCAATACCAATTATAGCTATCTTTCCTCGTAACTTTAATTTGTCTAAACTTTTTACAGCTGAGCTAAGTTGCCCCTTTCCACCATCAACAACAATCAATTCTGGTAATGGCTGTTCTTCGTCTAAAAGGCGTTTGTATCTTCTGTATACTACCTCTTCCATACTTGCGAAATCATCAGGTCCTACTACGGTTTTGATATTAAAATGTCGATAATCCTTTTTGCTTGGTTTTGCATTTTTAAAAACTACACAAGCCGCGACAGGGTAGGATCCTTGTATATTAGAGTTGTCAAAACACTCAATGTGTTTTGGGGGACTTATTAGGTGTAAATCTTTTTGCAATTGTTCCAGAATACGTTTATTATCTTGTTTTTCAATATTATTTATTTTTCTTTTTTGTAGATCTAATAGCATATATTTTGCATTCCTTAAGCTCAAATCAATAAGTTTCTTTTTGTCTCCTATTTTAGGAATGATAACATTTAAATTCTCCCAAAAATTATTCAATGAATGAGAACAATAAATTGTATTCGAAGTGCTCTTAAATCTTTGTCTAAGCTCCACTATTGCTAACTGTAATAATTTCTCCTCCGTTTCTTCTAACTTCTTATTCAGCTCCAAAGTGTGTGCCTGTATTATTGCTCCAGAATTTATTTTCAGATAGTTTACAAATGCAGTTGTTTCGTGGCTAACTATAGTAAATACATCTACATTATTTATTTTAGGATTTACAATGGTTGATTTTGCTTGATAGTTGCTTAATAAGTCAATTTTATCTTTGATCGATTGTGCCTTTTCAAATTGCATTTTGTCTGAAAAATCCAGCATTGAAGCTTCCAAATACTGGATTACTGATTTAATATCCCCTTTTATTATCTGTTTTATATGTTCAATTCCTATCTGATATTCTTTAGCACTTTGTTTGTTTTCGCAGGGACCTAGGCAATTTCCAATGTGATATTCCAAACACACCTTTAATTTTTCTTCTTTTATATTTTTATCCGTTAAGTTTAAGCTGCAATTTCGTAAAGGGTATAGCTGATGAAAAAAATCTAAAAGTGTTTTTACTAAACGAACAGACATGTAAGGGCCGTAATAATCTGATCCATCTTTTATCACATTTCTGGTTTGAAAAATCCTTGGGAATGGTTCATTTTTTATACAAATCCAAGGGTAAGTTTTTCCGTCTTTAAGGGCAACATTGTACCTGGGTTGATGTTTTTTTATAAGGTTGTTTTCCAATAGTAGTGCATCCATCTCACTACTTACTACTAAGTATTTTATATCCTGTATTTTGCTGACTAATACCCTGGTTTTTGCGTGTTCTTGTTTTTTTGTAAAATAGGAAGTAACTCTTTTCTTTAGGTTTTTAGCTTTCCCGATATATAATAATTTATCTTCTTTATCGTAATACTGATAAACTCCTGCTTTTGGGGGAATATTTTTTAATAGTTCTTCTATATATTTTGGTGCTGGCATTATTATGACAAAGCAACAACTTTTTTATAAGACTCTTCATTCTTATCTTCTAAAAATATTTTCATTAAATTAATATACACGCCAGTTTGCATATACGTACTAGTTTCTAATATTTCTTCCTAAACTGGATTGTTTGGAAAATATCCAATCGTAAATTGTGGTAAACCTAATTGAAAAAATTACTAAATATAAAAAGTGTTAAGCATTTTCTCATAGTCTGTAAATATAGTATTTTTGAGGGTCAGAAAAAAATACGTAAAGTTCTGATTCTTAAAATTTACATATAATGTTTAAAAAATAGAATTCAAAAATGAAATTAGCACTAGTAGGAGCAACAGGATTGGTAGGTAAAGAAATATTGGTTATTCTTGAAGAAAGAAAATTTCCAATAAGTGATCTGATTCTTGTTGCGTCTAAGAAATCTTGTGGACAAACTATTTCTTACTTAGGTAAAGCGCACACAATTATTTCACTTGAAGATTTACTAGAAAAAGAAGTGGATTTAGCTTTATTTTCAGCTGGAGGTAAGGTTTCGCAAATTTGGACACCTCAATTAGTTGCAAAAGGCTGTAAGGTAATTGATAATTCTTCTTTTTGGAGGATGAATAAAAATTATAAGTTAATTGTTCCTGAAATAAATGGTGATAAGCTTACTGAAAAAGATATGATTATTTCAAACCCTAACTGTTCCACTATACAATTAGTGATGGCGCTAGCTCCATTACATCAAAAGTTTAAAGTAAAAAGAGTTGTGGTCTCAACTTATCAATCCATTACTGGCTCAGGAGTAAAAGCAGTTAAGCAGTTGGAAAATGAAGAAAGAGGCATTTTAGGAGAAATGGCTTATCCGCATCCCATTTATCAGAATGTATTACCTCATTGCGATACCTTTGAAGAAAATGGATATACCAAGGAGGAAATGAAATTGACGAATGAAACTAAGAAGATATTAGATGAAGAGATTGATGTCACTGCTACAGCGGTTAGAGTTCCTGTTGTTGGAGGTCATTCTGAGAGTGTAAATGTAATGTTTGAAAATGAATTTAATTTGGATGATGTTCACCAATCTTTGAGAAATATGATTGGAGTTGAGGTGGTTGATAACCCTTTAGAAAATAAGTATCCAATGCCTATAACAGCCTACAAAAAAGATTCAGTTTTTGTTGGAAGAATTCGAAGAGATTTTACACAAAAAAACACGTTAAATATGTGGGTGGTAGCTGATAATTTAAGAAAAGGAGCTGCAACTAATACCGTGCAAATTGCAGAATATTTATTAATGAAAAATTATATATAAATGATTATTAGTCATAAATATAAATTTCTCTTTATTGGCCTGCCTTTTTCAGCATCTTCAGCAATTTCAAAAGAATTACATTTAGAGTATGATGGAGAGCCTTACTTAAGAAAGCACTCCCTTTATCATGAGTTTAAGAATTTAGCAACTAAATCTGAGTTAAATTATTTTGTATTTGCAGTACTAAGAAATCCTATGGAAATTGCCGTTACGGTGTATGAAAAAATGAAGAAAAATGCAAAAGGAAATTTCACTAATCCTGAACTATTTTCAGAAAACGGTGGTTATATAACTAAAAAACAAAGAAAGAAATTTAATTTTATAAATGATAATAATTCATCCTTCCAACAATATTTCATTAAATTTCATCAAAATCCATATGATAACCTATCTAGTTTAACTATTGATAATTGTGATTTTGTAATTAAGTATGAAACTATTGCTGAGGATTATTTATTAGCTCTTAAAAAAGCCGGAATTAGTAACCCAAAATTACTACCGGTTGCTAACAAAACACTAGGTAAAAAAAATGATATGCTGGCTTATTATACTGACGATATTAAGGAAGTATCAATTGCTGTTTTTGGGCCATTTATGCAAAAATATAATTACTCATTTCCTGTATTGTGGGGTGAAGTTGAAATACCTTTAAAAAGCAAATTAGAATTTTTAATATTAGGTGTTTTAAGAAAATTAAATCAAAAATATTTCAAAAAATATTCAAATAAAATAAAATCAAAAGAAACTATTTATGGGGATATGCAAAGAGATAAAAATTAATTAAATTCTTTTCTGTAAAAGAGAAAAATTAGAAATATACCTGTAAATATACCGGCATCTGCAATGTTAAATACTGGTCGAAAGAAGATGAAGTGTTCGCCTCCCCAAATTGGTAGCCAATTTGGAAAATGACCATTCATTAACGGAAAGTAGAACATATCAACTACTTTCCCGTGAAGAAAGGAAGAATAGCCTCCTAATTCAGGCATAAATCTTGCTACATTATTGTAGCTTTCATTAAATATAATTCCATAAAAGGAGCTATCAATAATATTACCTATAGCACCTCCAATGATTAAACCTAACGCAATCAAAGTGCCATTTGAAAATCTTGTTTTCGTTAAATCATAAATATATTTTATTCCTATTCCAACAACAATTATTCTGAATAGAGTGAGTATTTTTTTACCTGTATATCCACCAAACTCTATACCAAAAGCCATGCCATTATTTTCAGTAAAATGAATTATAAACCAGTCAAAAATTTTAGATTCTTCTCCTAAAATAAAATTGGTTTTAATCCATATTTTTAAAGTTTGATCAAATAAAATAAGAATAAACGCTGTGAAAAATATTTTTTTCAAAGTAACTTATTGTGCTTTTTTTGCCTCAATACTTAGCGTTGCATGTGGCACAAGTTTTAACCTTTCTTTCGCTATTAATTTACCTGTTATCCTGCATATTCCGTAAGTCTTATTTTCAATGCGAATTAATGCATTATTTAAGCTTCTAATAAATTTTGCCTGTCTTTCAGCTAACTTAATATTTTCTTCTTTTGAAAGAGTAGATGATCCTTCTTCGAATTGCTTAAAAGTAGGAGAGGTGTCTTCTGTTCCATTGTCAGAATCATTAGCAGTAGCAGCTCTTAATACATCTAAATCGTCTTGAGCACTTTCAATTTTAGTTAGAATTAATTCTCTAAACTCTGCAAGCTCATCTTTCGTATATGTAGTTTTCTCAGCCATATTTTTAGTGTTTTTTAATACTCACTTTTGCAGTAATTCCATCCACTAATTCAATCTCGTTAGTATCATTTTCAATATTCTTTGAAAATTCTAATTTATCCGCTAAAGTTTCATCACAAATATAAGAGAAATTATTTTGAATAGAAGATTTTAGGTGTTCATTGTTTTCAACTAGAATATTTACCTTGTCAGTAACTTTAAATCCATTATCTTTCCTTAGGTTTTGAATTCTATTTATAAATTCTCTTGCCAAACCCTCTTCCTTTAATTCAGCTGAAAGCGTAATATCTAATGCAACAGTTATTCCATCATTATTAGCAACAATACATCCAGGAATATCTGCAGAACTTATTTCAACATCTGTTAAGTCAATTGATATTTTTTCACTAATCTTATAAGCACCGTCTTTTTCTATTTTTTTAATATCATCCGCAGAAAACTGTGTAATAACACTAGAAATTAACTTCATATCTCTACCAAACTTAGGTCCAAGAGTTTTAAAATTAGGTTTTATTTTCTTAGTAAGCACATCTGAATTTTCTGTTAAGTAGGAAATTTCCTTAACATTAATCTCACTTAATACAATTCTTGAAACATCTTCAATATCTTGTTGCATTTTTGGATTTAAAACAGGAATCATTATCTTTTGTAAAGGTTGTCTTACTCTAATCATTTCTTTTTTTCTTAGTGACAAAGCAAGTGACGTAATATTCTGAGCTAACTGCATCTTTCTCTCTAAATCAGCATCTATCTTATTATCGTCTGCTTTTGGGAAATCAGCTAAGTGCACTGATGTTGCAGAATGCTTTTTACTAATTGTATTTAAGTCTTGAAATAAACGATCCATAAAGAATGGAGCTATCGGAGCAGCCAGCACTGAAATCTTCTCTAAGCATTCGAATAGTGTCTGGTAAGCAGAAACTTTATCAGTATTATAGTCCCCTTTCCAGAATCGTCTTCTGCTTAAACGAACGTGCCAGTTGCTTAGTTTGTCCATTACAAAGTCCTGAATTAACCTCGCTACTTTTGTAGGCTCATATTCTTCATAATTGCTTTCAACTTGCTTAATTAAAGTATTTAGCTCAGAAATAATCCATCTATCAATTTCACTTCTATTTAAAATTGAAACTTCACTCTCTGAATAGTTGAATCCGTCAATGTTGGCATAAAGTGAAAAGAAAGAATAGGTATTAAAAAGTGTGCCAAAGAATTTTCTTTGTACTTCTTGTATTCCAATTTCGTCAAACTTTAAGTTGTCCCATGGTTGTGCATTGGATATCATATACCATCTTGTCGCATCAGCTCCGTATTTATCTATAGTCATAAAAGGATCAGTAGCATTCCCTAATCTTTTTGACATTTTATTTCCATTTTTATCTAAAACTAAACCATTAGATATAACATTTTTATAAGCTATAGAATCGAACAACATAGTCGAAATTGCGTGTAAAGTAAAAAACCACCCCCTTGTTTGATCAACTCCTTCCGCAATAAAATCAGCAGGATAGTTTTGTTCAAAAGCTTCTTTATTTTCAAATGGGTAGTGTAGTTGAGCGTAAGGCATTGATCCTGAATCAAACCAAACATCAATTAAATCTAATTCTCTTTTCATTGGTTTTCCATCTTTTGAAATAAGAATAATATTATCAACATAAGGTCTGTGTAAGTCAAAAGTTGTATAGTTTTCTTCTGACATATTTCCAGGGACAAAATCAGCTAAAGGATTTGTACTCATAAGTCCAGCAGTAATTGATTTTTCAATTTCAGTCTTCAATTCTTCTATAGAACTAATACAGACTTCTGTTTCTCCATCTTCAGTACGCCAGATAGGAATTGGTATTCCCCAAAAACGTGAGCGAGATAAATTCCAGTCTACTAAATTTTCTAACCACTTTCCAAAACGACCTTCACCAGTCGATTTTGGCTTCCAGTTGATGGTTTTGTTAAGCTCTAGCATTCTGCTTTTATAGTCAGTCGTTTTTACAAACCAACTATCCATAGGATAATATAGTATTGGTTTGTCGGTACGCCAACAATGCGGGTAAGAGTGTTCATATTTCTCAGCTTTGAAGCAAAGGTTTTCTTCTTTTAGCTTTATAACAATTTGTACATCAGCAGAAAGCTTTGGTTTTTGATCTTTATTAGTATAGTATTCATCTTTAACATATATTCCTGCAAAATCTGTTACGGTATCAATAAACTTACCTTGTTTATTTACCAGTGTTAAGCTTCCTATTCCATTTTGTTTACAAACCCTGTTATCATCAGCCCCAAAACTAGGCGCTAAGTGCACAATTCCCGTACCATCTTCAGTAGTAACAAAATCTGCTAATATAATTTTAAAAGCATCACCATCTTCTGGTTGTGCGTAAGACAAAAGTTGTTCGTATCTCAATCCTGCTAACTTATCCCCCTTTAATTCATCTATAATTTTGAAAGGTAAATTTTTACTCCCAACTACATAATCATTAAACTTCAATTCAGCATTTTCTGATTTAAAATAGTTAGATGACAGACCCTTTGCTACAATTACTGTAATTGCTTTACCAGTATATTGATTTAATGTTTCTACTAATAAATAATTAATCTTTTTACCAACTGCTAGTGCGGTATTAGAAGGTAACGTCCAAGGAGTTGTTGTCCATGCTAAACAATATATATCATTCTTAGTTTTACTAAAAATAAAATCAGAGTTTTCATTTCTTATAACTTTAAATTGTGCGATAGCCGAAGTATCTTTTACATTTCGATAACAACCCGGTTGATTTAGTTCATGTGTACTTAATCCAGTTCCTGCTTTAGGAGAAAAAGGCTGAACGGTATGCCCCTTATAAAGTAATCCTTTTTTGTGCATCTGACCTAATAGCCACCAAACGCTTTCAATATATTTGTTATCATAAGTAACATATGGATTTTTCATATCTACCCAATATCCCATTTCTTCAGTGATATCTTCCCAACTTCCTTTATACTTCATTACATTTTCTCGGCAAGCTTTATTGTACTGCTCAATTGATATTATTTTGCCAATATCTTCTTTAGTAATTCCTAATTCTTTTTCAACAGCAAGTTCAACAGGTAATCCGTGAGTATCCCAACCTGCCTTACGGTTTACCTTAAAACCTTTAAGGGTTTTATAGCGACAAAATAGATCTTTAATAGTTCTCGCAATTACATGGTGAATACCAGGCATTCCGTTTGCTGAAGGAGGTCCTTCATAAAATGTAAAAGTTGGATTTCCTTTCCGACTTTCAATACTTTGATTGAAAACATCATTGTTTCTCCAATCTTCTAAAACCTCTTTATGTGTTTTAGATAAACTTAATTGTTTGTATTCCTTGAACTTGCTCATTTTTTATGCTAAATATAATACCTGCAAATATAGTTTTTGCATTTTAGATAAGCAATGCTAATTTACCTTAAAAAATTAGTTGAATTTAATTAACGAATAATAAACAAGCGCCCTTTATCTTGATGCTTCCAGCCTTCAAAATCTTGGAAATACACTTCGTAAATATAGGTACCCATAGGTAAATCATTACCTGTTTTATAATGCTTACCATCCCAACCGTTTTCATTTAA
>CATIQX010000100.1 GCA_949531795.1 Cryomorphaceae bacterium
ATTAAGGATATTGAAAACCAAGCAAAAACAGTAGGAAATTCTTACGATAAAATAGAACAAATAGCTAGTATCTCAGCGAATAATGACAATGTAATCGGCTCTTTAATTGCTGAAGCAATGAAAAAAGTAAAGACAGAAGGAGTTATCACCGTTGAAGAAGCAAAGGGAACTGAAACTCATGTTGAAGTTGTAGAAGGAATGCAATTTGATAGAGGATATTTATCCCCTTATTTCATTACAGATGCCGAAAAGATGGAGGCAAATATGGAAAATCCGTTTGTACTTATCTATGATAAAAAGATATCAGCAATGAAAGATTTATTACCTATACTTGAACAAACTGCAAAAGCAGGAAGGCCATTGGTAATTATTGCTGAAGATGTCGATGTAGAAGCACTATCAACATTGGTAGTAAATAAAATAAGAGGCGCCTTAAAGGTGTCTGCTGTTAAAGCACCAGGATTTGGTGACAGAAGGAAAGCAATGCTAGAAGATATTGCCATACTTACTAATGGAACAGTAGTTTCAGAAGAAAGAGGATTTAAATTAGAAAGTACTACTTTAGAAATGCTTGGTACTGCTGAGAAAATTACGATTAATAAAGACAATACTACTCTAGTAAATGGTGCTGGAGACTCTAACACTATTAAGGCGAGAATCAACCAGATAAAAGCACAAATAGAAAGCAGTACATCAGACTATGATAAAGAAAAACTACAAGAAAGATTAGCAAAGTTAGCAGGTGGAGTTGCTGTCTTATATGTTGGCGCACCTACTGAAGTAGAAATGAAGGAAAAGAAAGATAGAGTAGACGATGCACTAGCTGCTACGAGAGCAGCAGTAGAAGAAGGAATAGTTCCTGGAGGAGGTGTTGCTATTGTAAGAGCAACTGATAAATTGGCTGAACTAAAAGGAGATAACGATGATGAGCAGACAGGAATAAACATTATTACACGAGCTGCTGAAGAACCACTTAGACAAATAGTTGAAAATGCAGGATTAGAAGGAAGTGTAATTGTTGCAAAGGTGCGTGAGGGAAAAGAAGATTTTGGTTTTAATGCAAAAACTGAAGTATATGAAAAACTTTACAAAGCAGGAGTTATTGACCCAGCAAAAGTAGTTAGAGTGGCACTAGAAAATGCAGCCTCAGTTGCAGGAATGTTACTAACTACTGAATGTGTCATTGCTGAAATAAAAGAA
Organism: Cryomorphaceae bacterium; assembly: GCA_949531795.1. Lineage (GTDB taxonomy): Bacteria > Bacteroidota > Bacteroidia > Flavobacteriales > BACL11 > UWMA-0277. The sequence continues at coordinate 1,201 of CATIQX010000100.1, forward strand.
GAGGTCCCTCCTACTCCTCAAATGGGAGGTGGAATGCCTGGAATGATGTAATATCACTAGTAAAGACAAAAAATAATCCCTACCAAGCTGGTGGGGATTTTTTCACCACCAATAACAGAACAATTATAAGTCAGTAATAAAAGAATAAAAATAAGACAGGTAATAATCTGATATCTGTATATTAGCTAGATACTACCCTAAACAGGATAACAAGTTTAACTAAAAATTTTAAATATGGAAAGCGTAATTAAAAAAGTCTTAAGCACTATTAATTTATTTTCAACCAACAGGATTATCACCCAAACCTTTTAATGCATTCCAAAACCCAACAAATAACCAAATAGCGAATAATACTACTATTGCAAGAAACCAAATACCAAATGTTTTCAATAATGGCCAAATATTAGCTTTTTGATTCTGACGAACATCATCTTTTTTTAAAGGATTAATACCTTTAAATTTTTTACAATCATCACATCTACAATTTTCAATATCAAAACCCATTTTCTGCATTCTTAAGTGATAAATTTCAATAGTTTCTGATTGTAAAGAATCATTGCTTATTTGCAATGTATCAGTAATAGGAAAAGACGCATAACAAACATTAGTAAATGTAGATATCGTAAATAAAATTAAGCTTACTATTTTCATATTATTAGTTTTATTTTCCTAGCTTTTTTAAATACCTAAAATGAGACTTAATTGTACCCAATAAACTTAATACATTATATTTATAATTATACTCATAAGCCTTATTAACAATAATTGGTGTTACTTTAGGATATATTGTATGTGGTAAATTTGGAAATAAATGATGTGCAGCATGAGAATTGAAACCACCAAACAGAAAAGTAGCCATATTGCTTGTCGGGTGATAATCCATAGAGACTACAAGTTGATGTTGAGCAAAACTATAAGGAAGAATACCATCTCTATTTGCAGTGGGAAATTCAGTTTCCAATGTAAAATGAGTAGTAGCTAAGGCATAAATAAAAATATTTGACCCCACCACAATCATTATAATATAAGCAGACAATAACTCTGAAATAGTAAAGTCTAATAAATAATAAGGGAGAAAAATTATATAGAATAAATAAAATAATTTCCAGAATATAAGTTCTAATGTGTACCAAAATGGATAATTCTGATTTTTAAGATTTGCAAGGTTCCGTTTATTTAAATACACAAAATCTTTTACATAAATCCAAACTAAAAAATATAAAGAGTAAAGTAATGGAGAATATAAATGCTGATACTTCATAAACCATTTCTTTTTATGGTTTGGAGAAAATCTAATTAAAGGATTATCATCAACGTCTGCATCACAACCGTCTACATTAGAAAATAAATGATGAGATGCTACATGTCTTATCTTCCATAGTCTAGCATTCGTACCTTGCATATTAAAAGTAAAATGAAATATTAAATCATTTACCCACTTTTTTTTACTGAAGGTTTGATGACAGGCATCATGAGAACTATTAAAAGCAAGTAAAATACCACTAACTCCAATACACAAATAGTTGAGTATTAATAAAAAAAAATTATTTCCAAAACTATTCAGATATAAAACAAAAATACTTAACAAAAAACAACTTAAATAAAAAAATAACTTAAACCAAAGAAAATAGACTGCATTCCTAA
>CATIQX010000101.1 GCA_949531795.1 Cryomorphaceae bacterium
AGAAGATACTGTAGTGCCAAGAGCAGAGTTATCAAAACTTTTAAAGGGGGGAAAAGCCATTGGAAAGCAACATGGCTTTCAGTCCGTTTGCTATGGTCATGCTGGTGATGGAAACTTACACATCAACATTATAAAAGGGGAAATGAGTGATGAAGATTGGAATAAGAAACTTACTTTAGGAATCAGAGAGATATTTGAATTAACTAAAAGCTTAGGAGGTACCTTAAGTGGCGAGCATGGTATTGGTTTTGTTCAGAAAGACTATATGGATATTGTCTTTTGTGAAAAAGCATTGGAATTGCAAAAAGGAATTAAAAACCTATTTGATCCTAATGGAATTCTTAATCCTGGAAAAATCCTAAAATAAAGGATAAAACTTTATTGTATTAGCAAATCAGCAATAACAAATGCCCCAAAAATCACGGAACCAATACCATTTGTAGTGAAAAATGCAAGATTAATTTTGCTTAAATCGTTATGCTTTACCAAAATATGTTGATAAATAAGTAAAATAGTAAAAATTCCAAAACCTATCCAGTAGTATAGGCTAAAATCACCAAATGAACCAGCAATACTTAGTGCGGAAAATGTAAGGAAATGTAGAGTTTTAGATAAGTTTAAAGCATTCTTTGTTCCTATCAGTACAGGAATAGAATGAAGTGTCTGTTCCTTGTCAAAATCCTGGTCTTGTAAAGAATAAATAATATCAAAACCACTCACCCAAAAAAGAACTGCTACTGAAAATAGCAAAGGAATAACATCAAACTCTCCTGTAACCGCTAAGTAAGCTCCAATAGGAGCTAATGCCAAACCTAAACCTAGTATTAAGTGGCAAAGAGCAGTAAATCGTTTGGTATAACTGTAACCTAGAATTACCAATAGAGCAATGGGCGATAGCAAAAAGCAAAGTGAATTGATTAAATAAGTGGTTGTTACAAATAGTAAGGAATTAATAATAACAAATATTAAAGCTGAGTTGGCTTTTATACTGCCGTTTGGAATTTCTCTTACTTGTGCAGTTCTTGAGTTAGCTGCATCAATATCCCTGTCAATATAACGATTAAAGGCCATTGCTGCCGAGCGTGCAAAAATCATGCAAAACACAACATATAAAAGGGTAATCCATTCAAATTCATTTGATTTTGTAGCTAAGAAAAAACCAATAAGTGCAAATGGCATTGCAAATATAGTATGACTAAATTTTATAAGTGAAAGATATTTCCTCATAAGCTATAAAGGAATATTAATTTCAAATGATACAGTGGAATCTTTTGTAATTAGCCAATCTTTATCAAATTTATCAATATCCAACCAAAATATTCCGTTAGGGTTGTCCTTTTCTCTAATGAGTTCCCATTTCCCTTTAAGAGATGCAGTAGTTTTTGAAACAAGTTTCAAATCTAAAATTTCAAATTTTAATTTTCCCATACTAGATTTTGTTGGGTAACTATTTTTATACCTCTCTAAAGTGTTATTCCAACCGTATGCTGGTTTATGTTTTAGTGATGTGAAAATTAATTCTTCTGACTGCCAATATCCTTGCATAAATCCATCAATATCTCCATTATTCCAACACTCCTGTTGGTTACTTAGCATCTTCTTTATCGCATTAATATCATTAGGGTCCTGATTTATAGTATTAACAGTATTGGAATTATTCATATTGCAAGAAAGAAGTACTAGAAGGAATAGTGTAAATAATTGTTTCATAATTTTCGGACCAAATCTAATGAAATTTATCTATTATATTTTACGATATTTGCAAACAATTATGAGTAATACAAAACCGTCCATACCAAAAGGAATGCGTGATTTCACATCTGAAGTAATGTTCAGAAGAA
>CATIQX010000102.1 GCA_949531795.1 Cryomorphaceae bacterium
TGAATGAAATAGCATTCTTAAATAACCTGTTAATTACATTAACGTTGCTTACATCCCAATTACCAATAGGTTGATTAAAATCAAGAGCAGTAACAAACATCCCACTCATATTAGTCACCTTACTCACATCCCAAGCACTTATATCTTGATTGAAAGATGATGCTCCGGCGAAGAACCCATTAATATAGCAGCAGGTAAACATATGCATCATATTGGTCACACTACTTACATCCCAGTTTCCTATATCTTGATTGAAAGCGGATGCTCCAGTAAACATATACTGCATATTAGTAACATTACTCACATCCCAATCTCCAATAGGTTGGTTAAATGAAGTTGCATCTATAAACATATCATACATATCAGTTATTCTTGTAGTGCATACAACAGTAACATCTTCATTATTAGTAATCATCTGGTCAAGTATTACTCTATTAACTATAGTATATTCAACACCACCTATTATTCCTGTATCGCCTATGACAGCATTAGCACAGGCTTTAATGGTTACACCATTGTCTGCTAAATAAACCGAATTACCTCCGTTACAAGAAGACTGGTCAACATCAACAGGAGCGTCATCAGAACCGCAACCGAATAAAGTAATAGCAAAGAATAAGTAAAGTATATTTTTCATAGCACCAATTTACATAAATATAAACAATATTATAAAACTCAATAATATCATTAGTATGATGTTATAAGCACAATAAAAAACCCAAACATTGCTGGATGTGCTTATGGTTTAGCCTATTTTATTAGATTTACTTCTATTACAGGGTTCGCATAAAAGTTGAATATTCCTATAGGTGTTTGCGCCACCCTCACTAAAAGGTATTATATGGTCAAATTCAAGGTTTTCAACACCTCTGCATTGCGTACATTCTCCACCATCTCGATTCCAAACATCGTCTTTAACTTTTTGTGAAATATGCCTTGTCCTTTTATCTAAAACAGATGAATCATCGTCTTCAGGTTCAATATCTAATTCGTTTTTTTTACGCCATTTAGAATACTCGTCACCAGAAATATATGTATCTAACTCTAGCCAATCTGCACCTCTTTCAATTGCATCCAAAGCTGCGTTATTATTTAATGATAAGAATTCATCATAATTCAACCCAAAAACTTCTTGTAAATTAACTTTATGTAAGGATTCTTGAGAGTCAATTTTGTTATCATCTTGATACATTAAATATATTTGAGTTCTTATAATATTTGAGACCTCATTTGACATAGATTTATCTTTGGTAAAATCACCTTCTTCTATACTAAAAAGTAATTTTAAAAATCTTATATTTTTTATTTCTTCATTCGTAACTATATTATCTTTTAGTGCTACTTTTATATAAAATAAAATTAGCTTTATGGATTTCTCTTTAAAATCTTTTAATCTTTTAACTCCATAAATATCTAAAACATCAAGACAGTCTTTTCTAGATGTATTAAATCCTTTTTTTGCTATTACCTCTCCAACATCAAGCAATGAGTTATCAATTATATTTGAAGAAATTATATATGATAATGTCTTTTTTAAATCCATCACTAATTTTTTTTTACAATTTACAAAATTTAGTTTTTAATTAAACTATCTACAATATTATAAAACTCAATAATATCATTAGTGTGATTTTATAAGCACAATAAAAAAACCCAAACATTGCTGAATGGGTTTCTATATTTAAAGGTTTTGAAAAGCTGAATTAAAAGAAGAAGATATGCCTATGGTTTAGTAAGTAAGGAATAAATTTATAGATTATTTCTTCTTAATTTCCTTTTAAGGTATCA
>CATIQX010000103.1 GCA_949531795.1 Cryomorphaceae bacterium
AGAACACTTCTTCCTACACGCCATTTATTTGAAGATACTTTTTTCCCAACGCTATTTGCACCATCTTTATAAGTTGGCCAGTGTGTTGATATATCTTTAGCATCAACAAAATTTCCTGAGATTGGTATCCATCCTTTTTTTCCGGCAAGTGTCGCTGTCATTGAATTTGGATTCTTTAAAGATATAGCAATCTCTGGATGTGGTAATTGAAAAGGTTTTATAAATTTACCTATTCCTAATTCATCCACTATATTTTTATTGAGAGAAATGTCTAAGAACTCACCTTTATAATTATAACATTCACTTTCAGTCCAGAATTTTAAAATTGCCTCTACTGATTCAATCATAGTAATAGCTCTTGACCGACCGTCCATATTATCAAAGAGTTCCCAATCACTTACTAAGCCACCAGCTCCAATACCTAAAATGAGTCTTCCTTTTGATAGATGATCAAATAAACTAACTTGTCCAGCTACTACAGCAGGATGTTGCTGCGGGAGTGAAATAACACCTGTTCCAAACTTTATAGTTTTTGTTTCTGATATAAGCGAGGCATTGAAAATAAGTGGTGATGTTACTGGCTCTCCCGTTGAACTGTAATGTTCGCCCATCCATGCTTCGGTATAACCTAGTTTGTCTGCTAGAATTACGAGTTGTCTGTCTTCTTCATAAGAAAGCCCTAAATCCTTTTTAGCAGGATGAAGAGGCATCATAAATAATCCTAGATTAAGCACGATATTATAAATACTCCAAATGTCTACTTACTTTAGATGATCAATTAATTGATGTGAAGAATTTTCTACTAACAAAACCTTTCTGGCCCATGCCATTGATCTATTGAATATCTATCTCCGTGACACCAGCCGACGGGCAAAATATTTTCAATCTCGATTAATTGCTGTTTTGTTAATTTTAGCGAGCCACCTTGAGCGTGTTCTATTAAATGTTCAATAGACCTTGTACCTGGAATTGCAATAATATTATCACCTTGTTCAAGTATCCAAGCAATTGCCAATGAAGCAGCAGATGTATTTAAATCACTAGCATAGTCTCGAAAATTATTTGTTATATTGATATTATAATTTAAATTTTCCTTTTGAAATCTAGGATTAACTTTTAAAAATTCTAACGACTGAGCTTTTGTTATTGATGGTGGCTTGTCAGTTAAAAGGCCTCTACCTAGAGGAGAGAATGCAACTAGACTTGTATTATTTTTTTTCGTAGCTTGTAGCAAGCCTAATTCGGGACTTCTTACGCTTAAAGAGTATTCGTTTTGAACTGCTCCAACATGAGATATTTTTTCTGCTCTTTCTAAAGAGGATGGAGCAATCTCTGAAAAGCCAAAATGTTTTATTTTTCCTTCATTAACAAATTTTTTTAAAATTTCTACAACTTCTTCAATTTCAAGCCTGTTATCACGTCTATGAATATAAAAAAGATCTACGCATTCAAGACCTAATCTTTTAAGGCTATTATCTAATTCATTTCTTAAATGACTTTCAGAGTTATTAAATTCTCTTTCTCCCGTATCAATATTTTTTGAAATAGAGGCCTTTGTAGCAATTTGGAATAACGATTGTTTTTGCTTTCCTTGCTTAGCAAGGAAGGTTCCAATGACCTTTTCAGACTGTCCCATTCCATAAACATTAGATGTGTCTATATGATTTATATCTAAATCAAGAGCTTTAGAAAGAATTTTGTGAGATGCTACTTCATCAGTTTTGCCATAAAAGTTTGTGAATGACATTGCTCCAATACCAACTGCAGAAACAATATTTTCAGTATTTCCTAATTTTCTTTTTAACATTTTTTACCTATTATATATTTAAAAACTTAAAATCACAGACCCTGTTGTCAATCTATTTTCCATTTTGTATTGTGCATTTTTTATATCCTCAATTGGGATAATTTTTTCTATATTCACTTTTATTTTTTTATTAGAGATCATATCAAATAGAATATCTGCATTTTTTTGCATCTCTTCTGTTTTTTTTATAAATGCATTTAATCCTCCAGTAGCAATTGATCCCGAGAAAGATCTAATGGAGTTTATGTCTATTGGATCTATTGATCCTGATGACACTCCAAAGCTTACTAAGCGTCCTTTTAAGGCAAGACATTTAAGTCCTATGGAAAAGGTATCTTTCCCAACAGAATCATATATTACGTCAACTCCTATATTTTCTGTAATTTCCATCACTTTGTCTTTAAAGTTTTCTTCTTTGTAATTAATAGTAAAGTGACAGCCATTGTTCTTTGCAACCTTTTCTTTTTCTTTTGTACTCACTGTCCCAATTACTTTTGCGCCAATTTGATTTGCCCATTGACATAATATTTGACCTACGCCACCCGCTGCTGCATGCATAAGTATAGTAGAATTCTTTTTTAATACGTAGGATTCGTGAAGTAAATACTGCGCAGTCAGGCCTTGTAATGTTGCTGCTGCAGCTATTTTCAAATCAATATCAGGTTTAAGTTTTATAACTTTGCTTTCTGGTAAAGCCATAATACTTGAGAAAGAGCCTAAATTCATACAATGAGTAACTTTGTCTCCAACATTAAATCTAGTTACATTTGATCCAATTTGTATAATAGTTCCTGCTGCTTCCATACCCATGATTGAGGGTAATTTTTTTAAAGGGTAAGTACCTTTTCTCTGGTTTATATCTATGAAATTTAAACCAGCAAATTGATGCTTTATTAATACTTGATTTTGATTGATTTCTTCTATGTCTATTTCTTCAATCTTTAAAACTTCTTTGGGGCCTTGTTCGTAAATTTTAACAACTTTAGTTTTCATTATATACCTCACAATAAAGCTTTATATTAGGAAATTTCCTAACACTTCCATACCCCCTTCAGTACCAAAAGACTCAGGATGGTATTGAATTCCAAAAATAGGGTA
>CATIQX010000104.1 GCA_949531795.1 Cryomorphaceae bacterium
CTAAACCTCAAATAAGTAATTGGCAAACCTTTGTTTAAATAAATTTGTTCGTAATGAGTTTTAATTTCCATGTGCTCTCTTTTAACTGGTGAGTTATACAAATCATGGGTGCTGTCCTCAAGAATATGACCTTGAGCTGAAATTACACCTAAAGTAAATCCATGTAAAAACTGGCTATCCGTCTTTAAATGTATATGACCTTCCCTTTTTATAAGATTACTATACCTTTTTAGAAAATCAGGATGAGTTAGTCGTTTGCCTTCCTTTCTTTTTTTTAATTGTGGATCAGGAAAAGTAATCCAAATCTCATCGACTTCTTCTTCTGCGAAACAAGCTTCTATCCAATCAATACGTATGCGTAAAAACGCAACATTACTCAATCCCTTCCTTAAAGCATCAGTTGCTCCTTGCCAAATTCTAGCTCCCTTTATGTCTACTCCTAAGAAGTTCTTATCAGGAAATTTTTCAGCTAGCCCGACACTATATTCACCCATTCCACATCCCAACTCCAAGATCAAAGGGTTCTCGTTTTTAAAGAATTCCTTTCTCCAATTACCCTTCATCGGATACCCCTGCTCCAACACATTTAATTCAGGTTGGTGAACATGGGGATAACCTTCTGTCTGAGCAAACTTTTTTAACTTATTTTTTGCCAAAATTATAATTTTGGCGTAAAAATACTTTGTTTTAAGTATTTTCGGCTTGTGAAAGTAAAAAAACGTATTCTAGTAGCTCCACTAGATTGGGGGATAGGACATGCTACTAGGTGCATTCCTATTATAAATGCTTTGATAAGGAGTGGTTTTGAAGTAATATTAGCTGCTGACTCACGTCCATTGCATTTATTAAGTGTTGAATTCCCAAAATTAGAAATGATTCGCTTTGAAGGATATAATATAAAATATTCAAAGTATTTTTCCATGAGTTTTAGTATGATTTTGCAAATTCCAAAACTATTATGGAATATAAAAAAAGAAAATACTGCGCTTAAAGAAATTATTAAAGAATATAGAATTGATAGTGTAATTTCTGACAATCGTTTTGGCCTATATTCATCTAAAGTGCCTTGCATTTTCATTACGCATCAATTAGAAATACAAACACCTTCTTTTTCGGATAGCATACGTAATTTCAATTACCAATACATAAATAAGTATAACGCCTGCTGGGTGATGGATGATGAAAAAATTAATTTAGCAGGCAACTTATCTAAGCCAGATGCTTTACCAAACAATACTCACTACATAGGAATTCAATCTCGTTTTGAAAAAAAAGAAATAAAGAAAAAATATGATTTTCTTGCAATTGTTTCAGGACCAGAACCCCAAAGAACTATTTTAGAAAATGGTCTTGTAAAAGCCTTACAAAACAGAAAAGAAAAATCCTTAATTGTGTTAGGAAAACCTGAGATCAACACAATTAATCAAATAGGCAACTTAACAATAAAATCTCACTTAAATGCAAAAGATTTAAATACAGCCATTAGTCAGTCCGAACTCATTATTTGTAGATCAGGTTATTCTACAGTTATGGATTTAGCGAAACTAAGCAGAAAAGCAATATTCATTCCAACGCCGGGCCAAACAGAACAAGAGTATCTAGCTAATAATTTTAAAAATTTAGGCATTTGCTATACTCAAAATCAAAATGATTTTAATTTTGAAATAGCATTAGAGAAAAGTAAAAACTACACGGGATTTAATACAGAAATAAATTCAAAAACTGATTGGACTTCATTATTCGCTCTTTTTGAGAGTGAATGAGAAAGTAGATCCTTCTCCGACCGTACTTCTTATATTCAAGGTCTGCTGATGCGATTCAATGATATGCTTTACAATAGATAATCCTAAGCCTGTACCTCCTTTTTCACGAGATCGACTATCATCCACTCTGTAAAATCGTTCGCACAAACGGGCTAAATGCGGCTCTTCAATTCCTATTCCATCATCAGAAACCTCAACCAGCACTAAATCATTCATATCAAAGAAATGTACTTTTGTTAATCCATTTTGATTTCCATATTTGATGGAATTAACCAAAAGGTTAGTAAGAACCTGACTGATTTTTTTCTCATCAGCCTGCACCAAAATTGGCTTATATTCATTATCAAAAACAATACTTATAGCACTCTTACTGGCTTTATCCTCCAAAGCATCCAGTGCGGCATTACATACAGCTACAATGTCAAATTGTCCAAATTTAATTTCCTCTACATTATTTTCTAAATGAGAAATACTTTCTAAATCCTCAACTATAGAAATCATACGCTCCACACTTTTTTGTGTGCGTAACAAATATTTTCTATTTATTTCTTTATCCTCCAAAGCACCCTCCAATAAAGTTAGAACATAGCCCTGAATATTAAAAATTGGGGTTTTTAACTCATGAGAAACATTTCCTAAAAAATCTCTTCTGAATTGTTCTGTATCTTTTAAGTGTTCTATCTCAGCACTTCTGTCGCTAATCCACTTTTTAACATCTTCCTCTGATGCTTCTAAATCAAAAGAATTAGTAACATCTAACTTTTGGTTTTGAATAGTTCTATACAGGATTTCTATTCGCTTTTGAATATATTTCCTTATCAAAAAATAAGAAAATGAAGCAACACAAATAAAAAATAATAACAGTTTAACACCATTTATTTCAATAGTAAAAACCAGCATAGCAATAGAAGCAAACACAGCAATCAATATACTTATACTGTAAGAACTTTTTAGTTTCATTATTCACTTAAGCGGTAACCCACTCCTTTAATAGTTTCAATCATATCATCACCGAGTTTCTCACGTAATTTTCGAATATGGACATCTATAGTTCTATCACCAATTATGACATCCATTCCCCAAACTTTTTCCATTATTATTTTGCGTGTAAATACTTTACCTACTTCCGAAAACAATAATTGCAGGAGCTCAAATTCCTTTCTAGCAAATTTAATTTCTACTCCATCTTTCACTACTTTATATTTAATAGCGTCAATAAAGACACCCTTGACAATTATTTTTCCTTGCACCGATGCGTCTTCTAGCCTTCTTAAAAGTGATTTAATTTTACTTAATAAAATTTTAGGTTTAACAGGTTTTGTAATATAATCATCTGCTCCAGCCTCCAAACCTGCAATCTGAGAATAATCCTCTCCCCTTGCGGTCAAAAAAGTAATAAGTGTTTTGCTTAGTTCAGGTATTTCTCTAATCTTTTCACATGCTTCTATACCATCCATATTGGGCATCATAACGTCCATAACAATTAGGTGGGGATTATATTTTATTGCCTGCTCAATTGCTTGTATTCCATCATTAGCAGTAATAACTTTATAACCTTCTTTTTTTAGATTATAACTTACAATTTCTAAAATATCTGGCTCGTCATCTACTAATAATATTCGATAGTTCATTTAAAATGTTTTGGCAAATTTAAACTTATTTTGTATCTTATTACCGCCTTAACAAATTCTTAACATTCGCTTAACATTGTATCTCTTTGCTTAAACTAATTTAGCGCCAAATTAATTAAACAGATTAAAATGGGATTTGGAATTTTTGAATTATTTAAGCTAGTAGGGGCACTTGGTTTTTTC
>CATIQX010000105.1 GCA_949531795.1 Cryomorphaceae bacterium
ACTTTGAAATTCATCTGATGCTTTATCGGATCCTTCTTTAAACCATATTACATCCAAGGCCTCACCTTTATCCATTTCAGAAAACTTTTTAAGCTCTGGATCTTTTAGTTTCTGCTTTTCAGTAATTTTTATCTTAATCTCTTCAATTTTATTATAAAATGCATCAGACTCTTTTTTGATTTGTTTGGCAGTACGATCGTGACCAATCCATTTACCACCTTTTTCAGAGGAGTTAACACTTATATTTTCATAGAGTAAATTGTTACTCTCCGAAATTCTTTCGTTTGCATCAGCAATTTTTTCAAACATTTGACCAAATCCATCTAGCACTTCCTTACTAACATTTAATGCAAGCATGGTAATGAATACTAGGTACATCAGGCTAATAAGTTTCTGCCTGGGTGTTTCTTTAGCTCCTGCCATGTTCTATTTTTTATTCATTGCGTTTAACATACCACCGTATACATTGTTCAATGTAGCTAGGTTAGCAGATAAACTTTCCATTTGAGCTCTCAATTGTTCAGCATTCTGAGTCTGTAGATTTTCCTGTGCTGACAATTTCTTCTTTACTTTATCATTAAAATCTTCATTTCCCTGAGAATCATTAATTTGTTTTTGATAACTAGAATTTAACTGCTCTAATTGTGTTGAAGCTTTAGCTAATTCTTGAGAATAATTTTGAGATGCTGCTACTGCTTCAGAAGCAGGAGATAGTGCTTTTACTGAGGTCTCTAAACCTTTAATACTGCTTGCCAATGAATTCATTAGACTTACATCCAATTTAGCTTCTTGCATTATTGCATCTATTTTAGATGATAATCCTTCGTCTCCAACACCTCCTGCAGGGGCTTTTTTAGCACCACCTTTGATTTTTTTAACATAATCATTGTGTTCTTCTTTAATTTCTCCAGTATTAAGTGCTGCAACCGTAAAAATTAAGGCTTCCGTTCCTAAACCAAGTCCTAATACAAGTCCTCCTGTAATAGGTCCTATTTCTAAGTGAAGAATTTTGAAAAGTGCTCCAATAATTACTACAGCTCCTCCAAGTCCAAACAACATGTGCATTGCAACTTTACTTCTAAGTCTTTTATTAAGAATTTTATCGTCCATTTTCTTGTTTTTTAATTTTTTTTAAAGATAAGTAAGATTTGTTTAATTTATAAATTATTTAATCTGTACTTTTTGAACTCCCAAGTAGTCTTGGACTGTTCTAAAGCCTATATAGCTCCTTGAAGTATCCGCATATTCATAATCTCTTGAACTGACGCGCAAAAAATATGCAACATCTTTCCAAGATCCTCCACGAACTACTTTTCTTTGTTCACCGCTAAAGGCCATATTTGGGTTAAGGGATGATACGTATTCATAAGATCCTGAATCATAAGATGAATTAGTCCATTCTGCAACATTTCCAGCCATGTTATAAAGATTATAATCATTAGGCTGGTAAGATTTTGCTTCTACAGTATAAACAGCTTGATCTGAGGCATAATCTCCACGAAGAGGTTTGAAATTCGCCAAAAAGCAAGCTCTATCATTTAATAAATATGGAGATCCCCATGGATAGGTTCCGGAAGGGATTCCTCCTCTGGCAGCATATTCCCATTCACCTTCGGTAGGAAGTCTGAATCGGCTTATTTGTGGCTTACCCTTATTTCTTTGATAGCCATTTTTAAAACTAGTTCTCCAATTACAAAAAGCAACTGCTTGATCCCAGTTTATTCCAACTACAGGGTAATCTTGATATGCTGGGTGAGAGAAATAATCATTATGCATCGGCTCATTGTATGAATAAGTAAAATCTTTAATCCAAACTGTAGTATCGGGGTAAATTTGAACGTTTTTCTTTTCTATAAAAGGTTTCCTGTCAATAAATTGATTTCGTTTTTTCTTAGATTCTGCAGCTGCAGCTTCAGCATTGAAATAGTTATAGGAATAAACTAGTTTCTTTACATCTAACTTCATTTCACCGTCATACCATAACTCTGGAGGTAAATAAAGGGAATCCATAACTTCTGCGTAATTACTATCAGTGTAATCTGCGGTATTCCAACTTAAATCTGCATCCCAATTAAGAGGCCGCCCCGCATAGATATCATCATTTAAGTCATAATAATTTTCACGCATGTATTTCTGATATATACTTAACTTTGAAGTATCGGAATCTTGAAATGAAAATTCACCAATACCATCTTTATTATCCTCTCCAAGTTCCAGCTCATCTGCTTTTCTTGCAAGCATTGCAAGAGCTATAGAATCTTTTACCCAATAAATAAATTGTCTATACTCACTATTAGTAATTTCTGTTTCATCCATGTAAAAGGATGGAACAGTTACTGTCCTTGCTGGAGCATTTTGAAGTTGTGCAATATCTTCATCTGCTTTACCCATTATGTAAGCTCCACCTTCAATGAGAGTCATCCCGTAAGGTTTTTCGCCAAACCATTTTTTTTGTTTGACACCAATAAGCTCACCTCTATTCTTATTTCCACAGGAAACAATTATCAAAGAGATGCTTAACAGAATTAAAAGTCTTTTCATTAATAATTTAATTAAAACTTAGTTAATGCACTTTTTCAAGCATAAAACTAATTATTTTTTCATTATAAATACAATAAACTACACAAATCATTGATAGTTTGAACACTAAAAATTATTTTTTCAAGGAAAATTAACTATATTCTCTTGACTGCGTTGTACCAT